>JBNKOV010000663.1:0-3693 GCA_050294955.1 Holophagae bacterium | reverse complement strand
GTTGAGAACATACTAGACTGTGATCAAGGGTCCCCGTAGAAGGAAGATTGCGGAGCGCCTATTTTCCGCAGAACTTGCTTTTGGCGGCGCTTGAGTCTACATTTCAAGGTATGGCGATTTGATCGGATTTCTCATCGAGGGGGCTGTTTTGGGTCAAAGTATAGAAACTGGGGAGAGACGTGTAACGGGTCGGGTTCTTCATGAAAGAGAAGATTCGCCTATTCATGCCATTCAAGTCACGCTTTTTGATAGAGACGCCATTGGCAAAGATGATCGGCTTGGCGCGGCCTGGACAGACAAGGACGGTTATTTTGAAATTTCCTATAACCCGCGAAAAGCAGGGCTTGGAGATGTCCCCGATCTGGAGCTGCGCATTGTTGATCATCCCTGGGATTTGCGGCATGAAAAAAATGGCAAAGGCGGAACTAGAGTCTTGGCCAGTTTCAAGGCCCCAAGAAATCTGGTTTCTGAGGTTTATGATTTTGGCGTGTGTCGAGCGCCATTCTGGGAGTACGCAGATGGACCTCTTGCGCGACTTCACGATCCTACTCCCGATGCTTGCATCGAGTTGCCCAAGGAATTGAAGATTGCGAAATCTGCTTTGGAAGATTTTTTGAAGCTGCACCAAGAACACAAACCACAACGCTATGTTTATGACTATGTTAGAGAATTTGCCGAGGTCAGCGCTCGCTTCTTTGCTATTCGCGCTGGGCTGGAGGCTGTTAACAGGGCCGACGCTCAATGCCCCGATCTCTCAACAATTCAAAAAGCTTATCCCAAAACCTTAACGCTTAAGGAAGAGGCTCGCTTAACCGGTCTCACCAGAAGCGACGCCTGGCTTGGAAATCGAGTTCTCAATGGTTTCAACCCAATTCTTCTTTTGAAGGATCCCCTTGATTCAAGCTGTTTTCACGTGGTTTATGACTGGCGAAATTACGAGCAGGATGGGCTGCACGACCTACCCTCTGTGGACCTGAAACTTAAGCTGGAGGAAGGCGAATTAATGCCCATTATGATCACAGTGGGCCATGGAGAGGACGCCATTCGCTGTTCTCCAAAAGATGGCGAGATCTGGCTCCAAGCGAAGAGGATCTTTAGAACGTCTTATCTTACTGCAGGCGAGTCAGACGCGCATCTGTCCAAGGGCCATGTGAACATGGAGCAGTATGCTGTAGCCGCATTTCGTAATTTTCAGCAAAACCCGATCAAAAATCTCATTTTTCCTCATTTAAAGGAGCTGGTGCTCACAAATGCGAGGGGCGCCAGCCTCATCTTTGGCATGGAAGGCATTCTCACGACTAATTCCGCTTTAACTGCCAATGCTGTGGCTCAGCGCATTGTGGAGGAAGTGAGTCGCTTGGACTGGCGGGACTGGAAACCACGTAAACCACTGTGCCATAAGCACGCAATGGCTAGAGCCGGCGGGTTGTTTTGGGAGGTTCTCACCCAGCATGTAGACGGCTTTTTTCAAGAAAACGACCTGGCAATAAAAGAACACTGGCATGAGGTGCGCCAATTCTCCAACGATCTCGTGCGCCATAGCCTTCCCTTTCTTACAGATAGCAACCATTATTATGATTCCAATGAGATTGCCGATCCCAACAACAGGCCGGTAGTGGATGGTGTAATAAAATCTGTAAGTGCAATAACCTCTGGAACAACACCAACCAATAGAGATTTAGAGAACCTGAAACAGGTCTGTCGTTACGTTATTTATCACACCTCTTTCTGGCATAGCTGGAGCCATAACCGACAAGGCGAGGACGGCGCTGATCTTCGATATGGAACGCTGGGCTTGCGCAATGGGGCTTGGGGCGATGAATCCGACCCGTCTATCGCGCCTCTTCCAAAAGACATGATCGTTCAATTGTTCATTGCTCATGTCTTGGTGGGCGTGCAGTACGGGTATATTACAAAAAACGAGGACGGTGATATTCCCGCTGAATTGGTGGATCTACTCAGATCCAAACGAGACATTTTTCTAGACGCCGGGTTGGATATTGATGAAATCCGGTCCAGAATCAATATTTAGAGCGAAGCATAGATGAAGTCCCAACAACTTCCTAACTATTTGTCCCTTGACGGCTGATCGGGATCCAGATAACATGGGCGCTCCAAGACATGGAGGATGCGACATGAAAATACTACACACCATGATCCGAGTGAAGGATTTGGAAGAATCCATCAAGTTCTATACGGAGCTGTTGGGCATGAAGCTCTTGTCTCGCAAGGATTATCCGGGCGGTAAATTCACCCTGGCTTTCGTTGGCTACGGTGAAGAACCCGACGACGGCTCTATTGAGCTGACCCATAACTGGGAACAAAGCGATTATGAAATGGGCGACGCGTTTGGCCACGTGGCTCTTGGCGTATCCGACATTTACGCCACCTGCGACGCCATCACTGAAAAGGGGGGCAAGGTGGTCCGTCCTCCGGGTCCCATGAAGCACGGGTCCACCGTTATCGCCTTTGTTGAAGATCCCAATGGATACAAAATAGAACTTATTGAGCGCTAAGCGACTTCACAAACTCAAGCACCTCGTCTACGTGTCCCTTGACACGTACTTTGCGCCATTCGCGGGCGAGGTTGCCCTGCTTGTCGATCACAAATGTGCTGCGCTCAATGCCCATGGACTTTCGCCCGTACATATTTTTCTCTTTAATAACGTCATAGGCCTTGCAGAGGGTTTCTTCCTTGTCCGAAAGAAGATGGAAGGGGAAATCCTGTTTGGCCTTGAAATTCTCGTGAGACCTCACTGAGTCTCTCGATACGCCAAGGATCTCGGTGTCGGCATCCTGGAACGCCTCGTAGCTGTCCCGAAAGTTCTGGCCTTCCGTGGTACACCCAGGCGTGCTGTCTTTGGGATAAAAATACAACACCACATTTTTGCCCTTTAGGGAAGCCAGGGAAATAGTCTGGTCGCCTGTAGCGGGGTTCTCGAAGGCTGGGGCGGGCTTGCCAATTTCCAACATGTACAACTCCTTTGATTAAACGGCTTTTCAAGTGAGATTATCACTTTATCAGGGCATTGTCCGCTTTCAGGACATGTCCGTCAATAGCATTCCCCATTTTACAGGGATTGAGGGGCCGAATGTCGAAAGAATTGTTCGGCCAAGCCTATGACGCATTTTTTATTGCATATTTCCACAGTCAGCGGCGCACATCTGAGAAAAAACTATGGAAATCGGCTCGTGAAAAATGATGTGGACTTTGTTTTTTTGCATAAAAGTCAGTTCTTTTGATATTGCACACTCGTTTTTCTTAAACATGCCTTGTTTTTTGATCAAAGAGCCATAAATTTTACTTATTCTCTACATAAGATAATCCCATTTCGAGCGGCTGGAATAAACTGCGCATTATTCCATGCAATAATACGGAGTTTTATGCAAAAACCGCGGATTTTTTCTACATCGCCGGTTGTTTACGACGAAATCACCGAGTTTCATGCGTAACCAGCGAGTTTATTGCATAATTCACGAGTTCTCGACGTAACTCGCTAATTGAGGTGCAATACTCGGAGATGTGCAAATCATTACAAGCTGTTACATATATAATGCAAGCGACAAATCAATGCGTCGTTTTTTGCCAATGTACAGGACTCTTTGATCGTGAAAATGTGAAGGAGCGAGGAAACCGAAGCAGGGTTCAAAGCCGCATAGGGCGGCTGTGTTTAATAGAAGTCTTTTATGGCG
>JBNKOV010000662.1:0-3698 GCA_050294955.1 Holophagae bacterium | reverse complement strand
ATTTAGATCGTGCCGCACGCCTCCTAGAGAAAAGGCGAGAGCGACACACACGAGAGAAAATCTGGCGAGCATGAAAACCCAATCGAGATGGATCACTCAGCCAGACATGAAACCCCAAACTTAAACACCTCTCTCATCACCTCGCAAAAGCACACCTTATGGTGGATGCTGACTGGCCAGTTGTTAGGTGATCTAGAGTGATTTTGTCCAATGTGGAGATCAGTCCGCCCGCCGGTAGACCGGATTGAGAACCCCAAACAACTGAGATAGAACGGCGATCCCATGCCGTAAAAACCATTGTGAATTGAAGCACACAAAGGAGCAATTTGTGATTTCAAAGTTAGTCTATGTTTTTCTTTTATCCCTGGCCTCTCTTTCGGTCAGCGCCAATCATCAACTCTTCTATGAATTCGAAGGCTACCAGCCATCAGAGCAAACCAGCTTTGCGGACGATGAAAGTAGCGTAATCGCGTCGTGGCATGGCTGGATTATGGAAGCAGCCTTGACCCGCCCCGACGAGGCGACGCTCTTAACGCTTTCAAATGGAGAGGTGTTGGTGCTTGAACGTCACAGCCTGGAGCCCCAAGCAGACGGGGCTCTTATCTGGAGCGGCAAGGTCTATGACGCCATTGGACAAGAAGGTCACGCCTCCTTCATCCTTCAGGAAGAAGGGGTGAGAGGCCATGTGAGTATTTCACATACCTTCCTGGAAATAAGCGCTATCGGCCGTGGCCTTCATCTCATTCAGCAGGTTTCTCAGGAACACAGCGACAGAGATGGCGACCCGGTTGTTAGAGGCGCTGGCAATGGCACGGGCGGTCAGAAGAAACAGGTTCGGGAAAATGAAGGCGGCACAGGGGATTCCAGTCGAGAAGCTGCGGCCGGCTCCGGCGAACCCGCTCGGACTGCACTGGGCACACCCACCCTCACCGTTCGCCCGGATTTCTGTTACGACTCCGTCTTCGCCTTCTGGACAAGCGTTCCCGGCGCCGATTACTACAAAGTAAGCGTTGTGGGAGGCTCTAACATCTACAAGGGTCCCGCCGAATCGGCCTGGCTGCTCTTTGGCTGTTGCCAGAGCCGCTACCTTGTTGTAAGAGCATGCAACAGCACGGGCTGCGGGGAGCCCTCCGCGCCAGCATTCGCTCAGTATTTTAACATCTGCTATTAATCGGCGAAAGCCATAACTCGTCTATTCCCGGGTGACTCAACTCGGGAATAGATGGCCTCGCGCCTTATTGAACCAACCCGGCCCCGTTGAGAAATCCAACGGAATCAGCTAGCCACCACGCAGTTTCGGCCCCGTTGCTTGGCCGCATACAGTCTTTGATCCGCATGATTTAACAGGCTGCTCAAGTTCTCGGTTTCCGGTGAGATGGAGGCCAAACCCATGCTGATGGTTATGGGCACGTCTCCGTGCTCCTCAACGACAAAGGGTTGTTCTTCTACGGCCTGACGCAGTCGTTCAGCGATTTCTTCTCCCAGCGTCATGTCCGTTTCAATGAGGAGAATAACCATTTCGTCTCCGCCAAACCTTCCCAGGAAATCGGTTTGGCGACACTCGTGAACCAAGGTGTCGGCCACTTGCTTTAAAACACGATCCCCCACTGCGTGGCCGTAGGTGTCGTTAAACGTTTTAAAATTATCAATATCCACCATCAGAGCGCACAACGGGTTTCCGTAACGAAGCGAACGCGTTACCTCTTTCTCCGATTGCTCAAGAAAGTGCCGCCGGTTATACAGCCCGGTTAAACTATCCATGGTGGCGAGACGTCGGACTTCTTCAAACAAACGGGCGTTCTCTATGGCGAATGCCGCATTGGCTGAAAGGGACTGAATGGCTTCCCGCTCATGGGGCTCTAGAACTCTGTTTTCGCCGATATCCATCATCGCCATCCCCGAGATTCCCGATTTGGAAATCAGGGGCGCGCAAATCATGGATTCCAAGCTCGCGCCGCCCAGGGAACTGGTAAAACGACGGTCAATTCTCTCACCCATTTCTTTTAGGGTTAGAACAGCCTGTTCCTCGTAAACCACCTGGAAAATGTTATTTAAAGCCCGAACCGCATCCTGATCCGATAAACTTCCAAATCCTACTGCGGCCACGACCTTTAATTTTTCGTCTCGCGTGAGACATATAAACGCCTTCTTATAGGCCAACACCTCGCCAAGGTTCTTGAGAAAACGATCCAACACCTCGCTCATGTCCAAAGTGGTGGTCATATGTTCGGTTAGTGCTTTTAATTTTTCAGCGAGATAGCGCTGCTGACGCTCCCGGTGAAGATCTTTCAATTGCTTCACGTGATCCAGGGTTTTCTTGATGGTGATTTTCAGATCTTTAAAATTAATGGGCTTATTGAGAAAATCAAAGGCGCCGTGGTTCATGGCGGCCCTGATATTGGCCATGTCGCCATAGGCCGTTACAATGACCGTCTTCAACAGCGGGTAACTCTCGTTTAGCGCCTTCAATAAAGCCAGGCCACCCATTTCAGGCATATTGATATCGCTGATAACCATGTCTACCCCAGCGTCCTCCGACAGAACCTTCAGGGCGTCCAGGCCATCATGAGCAAAAAGGAATGATAGTTCCTGATTCCGGATTTCTTTCCGAAAAACCTGCAAAATCACAATTTCAAGATGGGGCTCGTCGTCAACAACGAGTATTTTTGAGGCCATATATCATCCTTTAGCGCTCCACATCCTATTATATAACCGAGCCGCCATTATTATTGAAGAGAAAAACCGCGAGTTTTGTAGAATTATCGCCTCAAACCCCAGTTTTACTTAAAAAAGCGCCTCACAAAAATTGTTTTCTCAAAAAAGAGAGCCCTAGAGGACCGTGTAAAACTGGCTAACGTATTGAACGCCGTACAATTCTCATTATTTTGTCATTTCCCTCTCTCCTTTCTGGACATCCCGCCCCCATCACTATAGAATGTGATCAATTCGCCTGGCCAGGAGCATTTGATGAAATCCATATTAGATCACCCCACCATCTCAGAGCGCTACTTCTTTCCCCGTCCCGGACCTTTGCCCGAAACCTTCGCCATTCAATGCGACGGCGCAGAGCTGGCCTGTTATTATCACCGCCCCCTCCAGAACGCCAGGACAGTGATTCATTTTCATGGCAATGGAGAGGTTGTGGCGGATTATCTCGGCGGATATATCGCCTCGTTTGAAGCGATCGGTCTTAATTGCCTCATGGTCGAATACCGAGGCTACGGCAGTTCCGGCGGCGATCCCGGACTGGTCTGCATGTTGGACGATGTGCGGCATATCGTTGAAGCCGTTGAACTTCCTCCAGAACAGATCATCCTCTTCGGTCGGTCTCTTGGCTCCATCTACGCCATTCACGGCGCATCTCTCTTTCCCAATATTGGCGGGCTCGTCATCGAGAGCGGCATTGCAGACACAAAAGAAAGATTGATGTTGCGCATTCAACCCGAAGAAATCGGCAGCGATATGAACACCATCGACCATGAATTGGACCTTCACTTGAATCACGAAAAGAAATTAAAGCAGTATCGCGGCCCCCTGCTGATCATGCACACCGCCAATGACGGCTTGCTGCATCTCTACCATGCAGAGAACAACTACCAATGGGCTCAAGGCCCCAAGACCCTCAAAATCTTTGAAGATGGCAATCATAACAACATCATCGCAGTCAACTCAACGGCCTATTTCCAGGCTATTCTTGA
>JBNKOV010000661.1:0-3699 GCA_050294955.1 Holophagae bacterium | reverse complement strand
TTGACAGTTTATTTTGGCGACTGGAACCGTTTGATTTGGAGACATCTGCGGGCGGCCTCGCCCATCAACCACCATGGCATTTCACGGATTCAATGAGACGATTTAAAGGACAAAGGCCATACTCTGGAACCGCCTAAAGCTTCGATGATTGCCGCCTCAGGCATGGAATGAGCAGGCATAAACACCCTAATGAGTTTGAAACAGGCAACGAGGTGTCTTGAAGACCGTGATTTAAGCGTTACCCAAACCCCAGGGAGACTCCACGAGCCAGGAACGGACCTGGCCAGGAGGCAGGGGCCTGGCCATGTAGTAGCCCTGACCGTAATTGCAGCCCAGTTGTTGCAGCATCCGCCAGGCTTCCTCACCTTCAACGCCTTCCGCCACAACACTTAAACCCAGTGTGTGACCCAGCTCGATGGTAGACTTTACAATGGTGGCGTCTTCTTTGTCCTTGTCCATCTCCAGAACAAAGGATTTGTCTATTTTAATTTCATGGACCGGCAAGTTCTTCAGATAGGCCAGAGAGGAGTAGCCTGTGCCAAAATCATCGATGGCAATTTTGATTCCCATATTGCTCAGAGTCATGAGGATGGTTTTTACCTGATCTGGATCTTCCATCATGGCGCTTTCAGTGATTTCCAGGACGAGACGGTCCCCGGGCATTTGGTGCTTTTCCAAAATGCGCGCAATGTATTCCGGCATGGTGACATCGAAAAGATCTCTAACCGAAAGGTTTACCGAAACGGAAATATCGTGGCCTTCCGCTTTCCACTCAGCCCATCTACGCGGCGCTTCCTTGAGAACCCACAGTGAAAGCGGCTTAATGAGGCCGCTGCGTTCTGCGAGGGGAATGAACTCATCGGGGAATATCTGTCCGTGTTTTGGATGGTGCCAACGGATAAGACCTTCCACGCCAATAACACGAGAGGACTTCATATCTATTTTAGGTTGGAAATACAGACAAAGATCGTTGTTGTTGATAGCCTGGCGCAACTCTCCCAAAAGCATGAGGCGACGAGGGCTGTAGAAATCGAATTTTGGATCATAGAAGGTATAACCTGGATCCGATTTTTTGGCGATGGACATGGTCATGTCAGCGCGTCGCATGAGGGTGTCTGCGTCTGAGCCATGATCGGGAAATAAAACAATGCCGATGCTGGCGCGAATCTCCAGTTGAAGATCTTCAACCGTAAAATTGGGTTCAATAGATTGATGGATCTGGGCCGCTATCTCTGCTGCATGCTCGCCCGAAGAAACAGATGGCGCCAATACCGCGAATTCGTCGCCCCCAAATCGAGCGACCTTTCCAGTTGAGCCAATGACTTTTTTCAGCCGTTCTGCAATCTGCTTTAAAAGAGAATCGCCGTTATGATAACCCAACGTGTCGTTAATCTCTTTAAATCGATCAAGGTCCACAAAAAACATAGCGAGCTTATCTTCTTCGGTGGCAGCATCCAAACTGTCGCTGAGAACTTCGCTGAACTGGGTTCTATTGGCGAGGCCTGTTAGAGAATCGTGATGAGCGAGGTAATGAAGCCGCTCTTCCGATTGTTTTCGATATTTAATCTCATTTTCCAACTGGGAAACATACCGCTTCGCTTGTTGGGAAAGATTCCACTTGCGAGTTTGAGAAAGGGCCATTTGTTTGACAGCAGTGGTGTCAAAAGGCTTTCTTAAAAAGAGTAAACGGTCGGTGGTTCCCAACTGCCCCAAAATCTTTTCCCAGGAATAGTCTGAATAGGCAGTGCAGATAACCATTTCTATATCGGGAAACCGTTCCCAAATTCGGCTGATGGTTTCAATGCCATCCCACCCGGGGGGCATGCGAACATCCATAAAAATGAGCGCGTAGGGACGTCCCTCATCGTGGGCTGCAATCACTTTTTCAAGAGCCTCTTCCCCCTGGACGGCGGAGTCCACAAGGTAATTGGGATGACTGCCGGCATCATCTTCTTCAGCCTCAGTGCCATCCTGGAAAAGACCTTTCTCAATGAGGGCCAGCTTTCGCTTTTCCTCAGCGCGAGGATTGCTCAGAACCTTTTTAAAGTCCCGGTGAATGGAAAGGTTGTCGTCAACAATCAAGATACGGTTGTTTGGGCGCATGTAATTCAGAAATTCCTTTTAGTATCCGCTTTAACTTGAATTTCCCTACTGTATTATACAAGTATTTGTAGTAATTTCACCAATTTCAATTTCAACAAGTTGTTTTTTCCATTGATGTTTCGTTCTTGTTGCGCGCATTACGCGAAAGAACTCCTTATAAAGGAGACGCTTCCACATTATTCGTTTGAAAAGCCAGGATCAGCCAGCCAGCAATGAAAAGCACCCCGCCTAGAGGCGTGACCATGCCCAACATTTTCAGCCCAGTAAGGGCCATTACATACAAGCTGCCCGAAAAAGCGAGTATTCCCAATAAAAAAAACAAAGCAGGCTTCAATCGCGCCTCAGGCATGCTCCACGGCAACAGCATCGCCACGCTGTGAATGAGATGATACCTTGAAGCGGTCTCCCAGGTGGCGGTCATATGACCGTCTGCAAGAAGATCTTTCAGCGCATGGGCTCCGAATGCGCCCAACCCAACTGCCAGACACCCCGAGATTCCACCCAGCCTAATGATGTTTTTTCTGTTCATGATCCATCTTCCAAAAGACCGAAAATAATAGCTTCCCTGGCCACTTTGTTTTGAAGAAACAAAAGTCCCAATTGGAACCAACTATCCTTGGAATAGTTTAGCAAAAAAATTCGCGTCACGCTGACAAAAACCGTATCTTGGTGTAAATTCCTTAGGCAAAACATACAGACCGCCGATCGCAGAAAGCCAACGCTCAGAGATAACGTGGGACATAAACCTATCTTTTCCAGACCATTGAACCCTACAGCACAATCCCTGAACCAGACAATTCCCCCAAAATTTTCTTAGACCGCCATGCATCACAAATTCCTCAAATCCAGACCTGAATAGCCACGCCAAACCCATGCCTATGGGGAAAAGCGTAAAATGACCCGGCCTACCCGGTAATTTTCACCAATTGGAAGGCGCTCAAAAACAGGAGGCGCTAAGGTCTCCGGCATAAGGGCGCCCAGTGGTCAGAGCATTGTAGCAAGCAGCAGCCTCACGGTTAATGAGGTGAAAAGACAAATTTCCAAAATGGATTCGGTCTAATTTCTTGAACCAGAGAAACCGGTTGGAAGCTAATTTCACAAGCGCAAATTGAAAGAGAACGTCATCATCAGGGAAGGGCTCTTCCATATTGGCTTGCATCCAATCCCGGGCCAACGCTTCAGGATTGTCACTAACCGAGAAGTCAACCATATGAAGCTCATTAAATACATGGTCTGTTGATTCACGCCCTTTAAAACGCTCTCGGCGAAATGCCTCAAAATGGGTGGCCAGATAGCCCAAAACCTCTCCGAAAGCTTCCAGGTCTATATCTTTATCGAGAACTAAATATTCCCCGAAAACTGTTCGACAATCAGGGAGCCGAATGGGCAAACCCATCCATGCTCCGGGAGCCGTTGAAAACGAACCGATTGGCAAGAACCTCAAGGTATTCATTTGTCACTCCATTCTGAACTGCATTCAACAGTATTAATTAAAGCAAGTATGGCGCCACCGCAGGCTTAGGAATTGCTTTCTCGCCTAATAATCTGATTTTTATGAATTAGCAGAAATACACTTCCAATTTCCTGATAATCTGG
>JBNKOV010000660.1:0-3699 GCA_050294955.1 Holophagae bacterium | reverse complement strand
GCTCGCGCCATTTCGTAGCGCACCTTGCCATTCTCTAAATAGAAGACACCGGCATGATCAACCGTTGAATGCAAGGGTAGGGAAATGCGCAAATCCATGCTAGTGCCAAAAGGGTTTGGACCTTCCTTCAAAAAGAAGAGCCCAACCAGATTCAACCAACTGTCTTCCTCCTTCATGGAAGCTTCGTGGTCCGCCCGCCACTTCAGCTCTACTTCCTTGAATGTCGCTTTCTTGGGCGCTTCCTTCTCGTCCCCTTTTTGGAGAGCAGGGTTGGGATTTAAGAACAGCAGCATCAACCACAACATGTATTCACCTCACATTCCTGTGTTTCTAAAACAAGATCATTATAACCTAAATTCAACGACGCCACAGCCGTCTTAACCAACTTCCGATCTGGAAAGGGTTTTTCCTATGTGAGCTGGCGTCTCCCCCAATGATGTTTATACGATGAAAAAAGAGAGAAAGGTCTCAAAAATCTAGGATCCTTCGGATCGCATAGGCAGGAACAGGGAGACCCGAGTTCCTTCGTTGCAGCCCAGGCTGGCGACGTCAATGGTACAGGCCATTTCCTTGAGAGTGTTGGCGCAGTAGTGAAGTCCAAACCCCTGGTGATCTTTTTTGGTGGTGAACCCATGTACGAATACTTTGGACAACATGTCGGGATCGATGCCAACGCCATTATCGGATATTGTCACCAAAATCCCGTCCCGTATCCGCTCGGTCGATATGCATATGCGTCCTTTTTCTTTCATTCTTTTTTCTACGATGGCTTCCCTGGCGTTGTTCAGGAGGTAGGAAAGAACATGCATGAGCTTGGGTCGCTCGATGTGGATCAGGGGCAGGGGTTTGAAGTCTTCCTCCACTTCCATGAGATCTCTGTCGAACAGACAATCCCCCCGGTGGACTACGTCTCGCAGCAGACGGTTGATGTCGGTGGCTTCTACTGGCTTTTTGGCTCGGGCTCTTCGGTGTTGTTCATAAAGAACGGCAACCACCTCTTCAAGGCTTTCGCTGATTTTAGAGACCTCATCGCTCAAAATTCCGGTTTTCTTGTTTAGCTGATCGGAAATGCGTTCTAAAGCCTGCTGGAACTGGAGGGCCCGGGTCTGGTCTTGGAAAAAGTCGGGGAGGTGGCCGTGGTGGTCCTGGAGCAGTCGGGCCAATCGGTCTAGAACTTTAATGGTTTTTTCGGTTCGAAGCCCCACTTCGATGCCGTGAATGGAGGTTTTGATGTGGTTCAAGGTGTTGCCCAGATTGTGAAGAACCGTAGCCGCAATCTCCGCCATACCAGCCTGATGCGCTTCGTCCACCAACTCTTTCTGCACTTCCATAAGGGCCTCAAAGGTTTTGGCCTTGGAAATAGCGGTTACGGCATATTCGCGGAAGCGGGTCAGCTTTTGGACTTCCGATTGTGGAAAGGCCTGGGGATTTTCCTCATTTTCCAGGACCAGAATGCCCAGGAGGTGGTCTCTAAAAGGCACGGTTAAAGCCATAATCGCCCTGGGCGCAAGCTGGGATGGGAACAAACTGGGGCAGGAAGAACCGCTGCAAATGCGAATCCCCGGGTTTGCCTCCTCCAGCCGCCCCATCCAATCATCTTCCAGCAGACTGCGTTCGATACGAGACGCGTTAATGTGGGAGGCTTCAATCCCCGTCATGGCGGCTACTCGGAACGGTTCCCCATCGGAATCGGCAAGGAGAAAGAAACCCCGGTCCGCTTGATCAACCAACTGAATGGCATGATCCAGCAAAACCGTCACAACCTGCTCTAAAGCCACTTCCTTATTCACCGTTCTGGCAATATTATTCAGAGCCTCCAATTCTAGGTTCTGGGATTGAAGGCTGGTGTTGGCTAATTTCAGATCCCGAGTCCGCTCTGCAACTTTCTCCTCTAGCGCTCTATTTAGCACACGAAGCTCTAAATGGGTTCTGACTCTAGAAAGTAACTCACTCTTTCCAATGGGCTTGGCCAGGTAATCGTTAGCGCCGTACTGAAATCCCTCCACCAAATCCTCTTCCTGATTTCGGGCCGTGAGAAAAATAACCGGCAGATCGCGTAGGGAAAAGTTCTTGCGAATTTCAGCGCAAACCTGGTAGCCCGACATGCGCGGCATCATAACATCCAACAGAATGAGATCGAAAGTGGCAGCCTCCAAAAGGGCCAATGCCTCCGGACCGCCCGAAGCCTCCGTGAGATGGTAATGCTCCAGGGCAAGATAGTTTTTAAGCACCTGACGATTAATAGGTTCGTCATCTACAATCAGAATATGAGGCTGATGATGTTGATCTTTGAAGAGCACAGACGGCGCTTCCACGGGCGTGGGAACAGGCGCAGATTCAGGCTCAGATTCAGGCTCAGGCTCCACCCGAGAGCGGAATATTTTGACATCTTTCTTAGCAAGCGGCAGGGTAAAGGAAAACACGCTGCCCTGCCCAACTGTAGAAGAAACCGCCATTTTCCCGCCTTGCAGATTCACGAGTTGTCGGGTAATGGCAAGGCCCAGTCCGGCGCCGCCGTGAATTCTCTGGGCAGAACCGTCCACCTGAGTGAACGACCGAAAGATGCGTTCCAATTCCGATTCCGGGATGCCGATGCCCGTATCGGAAACGCGAACTTCCACCATGCCTTCATCAAGCCGAGCGCCGATCTCGATTACGCCCTGGTCTGTAAATTTCACCGCATTGCCCAACAGGTTATACAAAATCTGGTGAAGCCGGTTCAGATCCGCCTCTACGGGAGGAAGATCCTTGGGAATACTGTTCTTAAGTGCAACCTGCTTGTTTCCCATAAGCGGCCAGGTCAACTTGATCACCATATCCACAGCCACCCGGACATCCACATTCTCAGGGTGCAGTTCCAGTTGATCGCCCACCATCTTGGAAAAATCCAGAATATCATCCACCAGGCAGGACAACCGCTTGCCGCTGGCAATTATCATGTCCAAATCTTCCGAGAGTTGAGGCGTTAGCGGACCGCTGGCGCCTTCCCTCAGGGACTCGGCAAGACCAATAATGCCATGCAAAGGCGTTCGCAACTCGTGAGAAGTATTGGCCAAAAATTCGTCCTTCTGCCGATCCAGGGCTTTCAAACTCTCGTTCACCGTGCGCTCATAACTCAGCTGTTTCTGATGAAACCGCCGGTACATCAAAGCAACACCTACAAATAAAACTACATACAGAGAAATAGCCTGCCATGAAAACCACGGAGGGCGACGAATATGGATACGAACCGATGCGGGCTCTTCGCTCCAAACGCCATCTTTATTGCTGCCCTTGACCTGGAATTGGTAAAGACCGGGGTTCAGGTGGGAATAGGACACGGAGCGCTCGGGCGTGTAGACCCAGTTGTGATCAAAGCCCGCCATTTTATAGGCATAGCGATTCTTCTCTGGGCTGGCGAAATGAAGGGCCGAAAAGTCCATGGAAATGGCGTTCTCCTTATAGGAGAGTTCCAGGGAGCGCAACTGGTGGGTCATAAGGCCTTGGAATTGATTGTGCGGACCCGCTTCGTTTTTAAACACTTCAAGCCGGGTTATCACCGTAATTGGGGCCGTGGGGTCTCCCGAGACTCGATTCGGCCAGAACGCGTTAAACCCGTCCACGCCGCCAAAAAAGAACCGACCCTGTTCGTCTCTCAGACAGGAGCCGGGATAGAACTCGTTGTCCTGTAAGCCGTCAAAAACATCAAAATTCATAAAC
>JBNKOV010000659.1:0-3699 GCA_050294955.1 Holophagae bacterium | reverse complement strand
TGCACATGGCGGCCATGGGTGATGATAGAAATGTCGGTCCCTTCCCTGGCGATTCGTGCCTCGCCAATGGGAACCGTATAATCGGTGAGACCTTCGGGCCATTGAGGTTCCCAATCCTTGCGCAAACGGAGATTGTCGTAAAGCGTATCTCCAGAAGGGGCGTCAATCATCTTCCTCAATTCCCGATCATTCTCAGGCTCCCCAGGGATGAGGTCCTTGCCCTTCATGCGAATGGTTGCCTTGGGGAAGAGGAACATCACCGGATCCGGATCCTTAAGAGAAGCAATCATAAGACCATAGGCGTCTAAAGGCCGAGAAGGAATGACTATTTTCCAACCCGGAATATGGGCCATAATAGATTCAAAACTGTGGGAATGATAGAGGGAACCGTGAATGCCCGCTCCAACAATCGTCATGCAAACGATGGGCAGGTTGAAATCCCCATTAGTGGACCAGCGAGAGTTGCCCGCCAGTTTTAAAAGGTCGATTGTGTTAAAGATATAATCGCCAAATTGAATCTCACAAACCGGCTTTTGACCGGCCATGGCCAGTCCCATAGCCGTGCCGATAATGCCCCGCTCATCGAGAGGACTGTTCCAGGCGGTCTTCAGACCTTGAGTGGCAGTGAAAACGCCGCCCAGGGGCGGGCCAACGTCTTCTCCGAAAATATCGGTCACACCCAGATGGGTTTCTCCGTAATGCAGCGCCATGCGAATGGCTTGAGCCATAGTAGCCATAAATCCACCACTCCTTTCTTATTCGTAACTTCTGGGGTCTCTGTCTGGGATTTCCCGGGCGAAAATGTGGTGATAAATATGCTCCGCCTGGGGTTCGGGCTCTTGCCGGACCTGGTTGAGAATGTCCGCCATGCGCCTGGTTTCAGCCTCGTATTTTTCCTCAAAATAAGACGGCTTCACAATGCCTTCTTCAATCAGTCGATCACGCCAGAAAAGCAACGGATCTACTTCGTTCACGCCGGGTTTGTGATCCTTGGGGTTCGCCACCGTGGGCACCCGGTTCGCGCCGGAACTTGAGGAATGCCCGTTCAATCGCGACACCATGGCCTCAAGGAAGAAAGGCTTGCGTTCCTTGCGCACATAATCCATGGCTTCCTTGATTGCCTTGTAGGACGTCTCAGCGCACAAACCGTTAATAACGTTGGTCTTCATGCCGTAACCCGCAGCAATCCGACTGATCTGGTCCTGGCCATGCACCTCGGAATAGTCGGTCGATATGCCGTATCGGTTATTGGTGCAAACAAATAAAACGGGAAGCCCGGGTTCGCTTCCTTCCAAGTTGACCGTAGGTTGGGTGGCCCAGTTCAAACCGACATGGAAATCACCCTCCGCCGTTCCGGCGTCGCCAAAAGTAACCATAGTCAGACCGTCTCCACCATGACGTTTCTGAGCCAGAGCCGTGCCGGGAGCAATGGAGCACTGGGTCTGAATGGTGGAGGTGCCGGGAACTACGTTCCAGGCCTTCCTGCTATAGTGATTGCAAAAATTTCGACCACCAGAAAAGGGGTCTGTAAGCCGATTGTTGGTCTGACGAATTTCGTCCATGGGATCCATGCCCATGGCCAACATGGTGGCGCCATTGCGATAATGAAAGTGAAAGAAATCATAATCCAGAGGATGATGATCCGGATCTTCAGCACGGCTCCTACATTTAGCCAACATGCCCAGGGGAACCGTAAAGGCCTCCTCCCCTACGCCGCCCAGCCAGAAGAAGGCATCGGCGGATTTGGACATTTTCAGCATTCGTTCTTCCATACATCTGGCCTCGATCATCAAGTCCAGTGTCTTCAATTTTACATTTTTATCCATATGGGTCTCCTCGCAATTAACCGAGAGATAATGAAACATTCTTGTAGAGGGTTTACCTACATAAACCCTAGCGAATTGGTCTGCAGATGATTCTCGAACAGGCCGGCCGCCTGCTCGGTGGGAATGGAATTGAAGTTTTGGCCCGAGCCGTTGAAGGTCAAACCACCAGTTGTCTTCCCGTCCGGAGTTGTTTTACTTGAAATCATCGCGCCACACACAGGTGGATTCATCAATGCCATGACGTGAAAAGAATTGAGATACTCGACCCAACAGTCGATCATTTTGTTAAAAGGCCCTTCATCGCGTCTTTTTCGCCTTAATCCGGCGAGGGTTCTCTCTTTTCCGATGATCAGGTCCAATTCATCCACAAAAATCTCTCTGTCTGGGCGCAAGCCCTGTTTCATTTTCCATCAGCTAAAAAACACAATTCGGCATATCCCGAATGTCATGAAATCTTGTAAATTTACCACATTTCCACCGCCTATTGCAAAGCCAATGATGCGTTTTAGATTCCAAAACCTTTCAACGGTCAGTTTAAAATCCCCCCCAACCTGTGTACTGGCCTGCCTTTAGGCCTCAATGACTTCTTTTTTTCCCAGGGAAATCGGAAGAAGCCCAAACAGCACAGAACACCAGGCCATAAGATATATCAGATTGCCTCCAATTTTGGAAAAAGATCGTGCCGTCTCTTTGGGTATCGGCATCTCGTAAATAAAGGTTTCGGCCTCATAAAGCCCGCCAGCGTCCCGGATGCGGCCCGATGGATCTACCCAACAGGTTATCCCCGAATTGGTGGCCCGCAATAAGGGGACCCGTTGCTCAACCGCTCTCAACCGGATCTGTTGCAGATGTTGGCTCGAAGCCTTGGTTTCTCCGAACCAGGCGTCGTTGGTGAGGTTCACCATCAGATCAGACGTTGTTTTCCCCGCATATTCCGGAAAAAGGGCTTCAAAACACACCAGAGGCGAAATGGTTCGCCCCTTGAAAGTAAACGGCTTGTTGTTTCGCCCCGCCTCAAAAGCGCCCATAGCCGGGTCAAAATGTCTGGCCCAGGAAAACACCCAAGGCAGCGACTCCGAAAACATCACCAGTTTTTCTTTCCCATAGACCTGAGGCTGGGGAGATTGGGGCGTCAACAGATGAATCTCGTTGCGGTAGCCCCCCTGCTCTGTGCGGGCAATCGTCCCATAAATCAAGCCTGCGCCAGAATCTCTGACGAGACCTACCAGCCGCTCTTGGTAATGGGGAAACTGCTCCAAGGGAAACGCCATGGCCGATTCAGGCCAGACAATGAGATCTAACTCCTCTCGCATCAGCGCCAAAGAGGGTTTGAAATGGGCTTGGAATATGTCGTTATAACTCATGTCCCCGCGCTTGGCCCAACGAACCAGATTGGGTTGTATCACCCCGATCCGCCAGGTTTCGGTTTCTACCTCGGTTTTAAAGAAATGACCCGACAACAGAAGACAGGCAACACATACCGGTACTGGCCATTTCCTCTTAAGCGATTTCCAATAGAGCCAGACAAATCCCTGGATCAGGATCATAAAAAAAGCAATGCCCCGTGAAGTCCAAAAGGCAGCGCTTCCCGAAATAAATGAAGCATTTGCGAAAAGCGAGCCGTAATCCCAGGGGAAGACATATGGGAACACAACCCCTTGAATAACAACCAGACAGGCAGCCGCAGCCACCGGAAGAAACCAGTGATCCTTCTTCTTACAAAGCATGGGCGCCACAAGCAACCACAGCGCCAGATCCAATCCCTGGTACAGTTGGAAGGCCACCGCGCCCACCACGCTGATGGTGGTGCTTTGACCGCCAAAATCCCTGACAGTAAAGAAGATCCAATAGTAGGCCAGGGCCTGAATGAGGA
>JBNKOV010000658.1:0-3701 GCA_050294955.1 Holophagae bacterium | reverse complement strand
CCTCGACGCAGGTCTGGCCGACGGCGCGGCTTCCGGCGAGGCTTTGAATGAACTGGTGGAGAAGCAAATCGGGCGGCTCAGTCGCTTGAGCCCGGCGGTGCTGAAGGCCACCAAGTCGAGCATGCGCCGCAGGGTTTTGGAATTGACGGGGGCCTTTCAAAAGGGCGATCCCAATTTTGAGCATTTTGTGGGCGACAATTTCTTGGGCGAAGGCCTGCGCGCTCTGGTTGAAAACCGGTTCGCCAACTTCCAGGAGTAGACCGTGAAACCCTTTATCCTGCTTGCTTCCCAATCACCGCGTCGGTCCATGTTGCTGACCCGTGAGGGCTATGAATTTGAGGTAATGCCCTCCCATGCGGATGAACACGACGCCTCCCATCACGATGTTCACGATATTGTGATGGAAAACGCTCGCATCAAGGGCTGGGAAGTGGTGAATCGCCTCAAGGATCAGGGGCGGGTCTTTCCTTCGGAAACGGTTCTTGTGGCTGCGGATACGCTGGTTGTGATGGGCGAAAAGGTTTTTGGCAAACCCAAGGACATGGCGCAGGCCGAGTCCTTTATCAGGGAATTGGGCGGCAAGCAGCACGAGGTTTTGACCGGCGTGTACCTCTACCGGTTCTCCAATGGCCAGGAAAAGAAATTTCTAGACGCCACCCAGGTGGTGCTGAAGGTGATGACGCGAGAGGAAATCGCGGCGCTTTTTGAGCGGGTGAATCCCCTGGACAAGGCGGCGGCCTATGGGTTCCAGGACGCTCCCGAAATTGTGAGCAAACTAGAGGGAAGCGGCTCCAACGTCATGGGTTTGCCCATGGAGGCGCTGGAGCGGGAGCTGAACCAGTTCCTGGCTTGAGCATGGGGTTTGCGGGCTTTTTGGGTTGCCTAAATTTGGGCGTTTCCTTTTCCCGCGCAGGCGTCCGGATTGGCGCTTCTTCGGGTTGTCAGTGAGGCGCAGGACTAGCGGATCTTCGGGAAAAACGTTGACTTTGCGGCAAATAACAGTACAATGACCGGCTGGCCTGAAAGGCCCAGCACAAATTCTAGGAATAGAAGTCATCGTATGAGTTTTGCCGCCCCTGTTGAGAATCAGTCTGTCCAAATGAAAAACGATTTATTATCCGGTCTCACCGTAGCCCTGGCCCTGGTGCCTGAGGCTGTCGCCTTTGCCATTATTGCGAGAGTGGATCCCCTGATTGGGCTTTACGCCGCCTTTATTATGGCCATTATCACGTCCCTTCTGGGTGGTCGTCCCGGCATGATTTCCGGCGCAACCGGCGCCATCGCCGTGGTTACCACTGCCCTGGTTGTGGAACATGGCGTGGCTTATCTATTTGCCGCTGTTGTGTTAATGGGTCTCATGCAGATTCTTGCCGGCGTGTTTCGGCTGGGTAAATTTATTCGGCTCGTGCCCCACCCCGTGATGTTGGGTTTTGTGAATGGTCTGGCCATTATTATCGGGTTGTCCCAGTTGGACTCCTTTAAAACAGGCCCCACCGATGATCGTGAATGGATGTCCGGCCCCCAGCTCTTCGTGATGTTGGGTCTGGTTATTTTCACCATGTTGGTGATTCGGTTCTTCCCCAAAATCACGAAGAAGTTCCCGGCTGCTCTGGCTGGCATCTTGATCTGCACGGGCCTGGTGATGGGATTGGGCGCGTTAGGCGTTGACATGAACCTGATCACCACCATCCCAAAATTTGAGGCTGCCTTGCCCACTTTGGCGATTCCGGCTGTCCCGCTCAATTTCGAGACTTTACGCATCATCTTCCCCTATGCGGCCATCATGGCGGCAGTGGGACTGATTGAATCGCTGATGACCCTTACCCTGATCGACGAAATGACCGACACTCGGGGACGAGGCAATAAGGAATGCGTTGGCCAGGGCGTGGCCAATGTGGTGACCGGCTTCTTTGGCGGCATGGGCGGATGCGCCATGATCGGGCAGAGCGTGATTAACATCAATTCTGGCGGTCGCGGACGGCTCTCCGGGTTTTCGGCGGGCGTCTTTCTGCTGATCATGATCATGTTCCTCGGCCCCCTGATCGCCATGGTCCCCATGGCTGCGTTGACCGCTGTCATGTTCACGGTGGTCATAGGCACCTTCGCCTGGTCGTCGCTGCGCATTCTTCACAAGATCCCGTTCAGCGACGCTTTTGTGATTGTGGTGGTGTCTGGCGTTACCGTCGCTACAGATCTGGCCGTCGCTGTATTTGTTGGGGTTATCGTTAGCGCGTTGGTTTTTGCCTGGCAGAAATCCAAGGAAATCGCCGCTACTTCCTCCGAGCAGGATGGGGTTAAAACCTATGTGTTGAATGGACCGCTGTTCTTTGGCTCCATCACCAACTTCAACCAGATCTTCGATCCATCTAAAGACCCGGACGTGGTGCATGTGGACTTTTTGGATGCGCGCGTGTTCGATCACAGCGCTATTGAAGCCATTCAAAAGCTGGCCGAGAAGTACGAAGGGCAGGGCAAGGAGATTCATCTCAAGCACTTGAGCCCGGAATGCAGCATGCTCATTGAGAAGGCGGGCCATATGGTGGATGTGAATATTTTGGAAGATCCCCGCTACCATGTGGCGGACGACGCGTTGGCCTGAAACCCTGTTTTTTAAAAAAGCCGCGATGGCGGTGGGAAGCGGAAATGAAAAAAGCCAACCCCTTGGGGTTGGCTTTTCTTGTAATTGCCGGGTTTTCGGTTATTTACGCTTCAAAGAGACCTTGTAGCGAGCCACGGTGTTGTCGCCCAGGTCGTCGGTTTCAACCGCGTAGGCGTAGCCGTTTTTGAAGACCATGCGCTCCAAGCCCTTGCCTTCATGAGAGAAAGAGCCCACATACTTGCCGCTCTTGTCGTAGATGTCGCCAACAGCTTTTCGGGTGAGATGGCTGAGGTCGTGAATGACAATCAGGGTGCCGTCTTCCAGGGTTTTCAAGCCGAAAATAGGGGGCTTGATGGGCGGAAAGTTTGCGTTTTCAACGGCTTTCGCCATGACCTTGTCGGTAACCACATTGCGCAGTTGAGGCGGCAGGCGGGAGTGGAGCAGTTCCAGAACCGGATCGGTAATGGCCTGGATCTCTTCCTGGCTCTGGCTGATGGGTTTGTAATCTCGTTCGATGGTCATCAGCTTCTTGCCGTCCGGTCCCCATTTGGTAACCTTGTATTCCTTGCCCACAGCGGTGTAGAGGTTGCCAGCGCCGTCAAAAGCAAAATAGGCCGCGTCGCCGTCTGCAAAGGGTTTCAGGGTTTTGCCCATGTGCTCGGCCCAGTAGTTGGGGTCCATGGCGCGGCTGCGGTCAAAGACCGGGTTCTCCATGGTCAAAAGCTCTTGTTGCACTTCAAATTTGTCGTTCATGACAGCGTAGAAAACAGAGCCCGTGGGTTTGTCGGCCTCATTGCTGGTGACCCGGCCGCCAATGCGCTTTCCATCGGGTGAGAAGAAGGCGGTTCTTAAAACGAAGCCTGCGCCGTTCTTGGCGTCGCGCTTGAGGAACTTGCCGTCTTTATCGAAGTAATGGAAGGCGAATGAGGGGCCTTGAGAGCTGAAGGCGATCCCCGTGTTGTCGGGCATGACCTGGAATGAGATGATGTTGGCAAACTCGCCGGGGCCTTCGCCTGGGCCGCCTACAACTTTTACCAATTTTCCGTTTTTGTCAAATTCAATTAGACGTCTTCCAATGCTGTCCACCACAAACATGTGGCCC
>JBNKOV010000657.1:0-3702 GCA_050294955.1 Holophagae bacterium | reverse complement strand
GAAGATGCTCTTCGACGGCATACCTCTGGACAAAATGTCGGTGTCAATGACCATGAACGGCGCTGTATTGCCCATTCTGGCCGGTTACATAGTCGCCGCTCAGGAACAGGGCGTGGATCAGGCTCAACTCTCTGGAACCATTCAAAACGACATTCTAAAAGAGTTCATGGTTCGCAACACCTACATCTACCCGCCCAAACCGTCCATGCGCATTGTCGCTGACATTATAGAATACACCTCAAAGCACATGCCCCGGTACAATTCCATTTCCATTAGCGGTTACCATATTCAGGAGGCGGGCGCTCACTGCGCTTTGGAGCTGGCCCTTACCCTGGCCGATGGCTTGGAATATGTAAATACGGCCCTTGAGAAAGGATTGGCTATTGACGATTTCGCGCCCAGACTTTCCTTCTTCTTCGGCATTGGCATGAACTTCTACATGGAAGTAGCCAAGCTGCGGGCTGCTCGCGGACTATGGGCGCAATTGATTAAGAAATTCAATCCTAAAAGCCCCAAGTCCATGATGCTTCGAACTCACTGTCAGACATCGGGTTGGAGCCTGACAGAGCAGGATCCCTACAACAATGTCATTCGAACCACCATAGAGGCCATGGCGGCCGTCTTTGGCGGCACTCAATCGTTGCACACCAACGCATTAGACGAAGCCGTGGCTTTGCCTACCGACTTTTCCGCTCGCATTGCCCGCAACACCCAGTTGGTCATTCAGGAGGAAACCCATATCACCAATGTGGTTGACCCCTGGGCAGGCTCCTACATGATGGAGAGTCTCACCGACGAGTTAATGAAGGAAGCAAGCGCTATCCTGAAGCAAATCGAGGATTTGGGCGGCATGACCCGGGCCATTGAGGCGGGGATGCCTCAAAAGTGGATCGAAGAAGCGTCAGCCAAGAAGCAGGCCCGAATTGATCGCGGCGAAGAGACCATCGTGGGTGTGAACAAGTATCGCCTGGAGAAGGAAGACGAACTCGACATCCTTGAGGTGGACAACACCCAGGTTAGAGAAGAGCAAATCCAACGCTTAAATGAAGTTAAGCAGAACAGAGATAACGCCAAGGTAGAAGCCGCGCTTAGCGCTTTAACCAAATCAGCGGAATCTGGCGAAGGGAATCTGCTGGAGTTAGCCGTTCAGGCCACCCGTGCTCGCGCTTCCGTTGGCGAGATTAGCGATGCTCTGGAAAAGACCTTTACCCGCTATCAGGCCGTGGCGCGACCCGTAACTGGCGTGTACGGATCTGCTTACGAGGGAGACCAGGACTGGGAGAAGCTGCAGACCAGAATCAATCAGTTTTCCTCGGATCACGGAAGGCGGCCAAGGATCCTGGTGGTGAAACTGGGTCAAGACGGCCATGATCGCGGCGCCAAGGTCATAGCCACGGCATTTGCTGATCTGGGATTTGACGTTGATATCGGTCCCCTGTTCCAAACGCCGGAGGAAGCTGCGCGTCAAGCGGTCGAGGCCGATTGTCATGTGGTGGGCGTATCGTCGCAGGCCGCTGGCCATAAAACTCTTGTGCCCAATCTAATCAAAGCGCTCAGAGAGCAGGAAGCCGAAGATATTCTGGTGGTTTGCGGCGGCGTCATCCCGCACCAGGACTACGGATTTCTGAAAGAACAGGGTGTTGCGGCCATCTTTGGACCCGGCACCAATATTCTCGCCGCAGCCGACGACATACTCGACAAAATTGATCAGGTCCAGCAGGTCTAGCGCGACCATGACAGAAAACCAAGAACAGGCCAGGATCCAAGAACTTGCGGACCGACTTCTATCCGGAAACCGCAGAGCGCTCGCCAAAGCAATCACCCTGGCCGAGAACCACCGGCCAGATGTGCGTAAGATCGCCAACCAGCTAATTTCCAGCATATTGCCTCACACCGGCAACGCCGTGCGCGTAGGCATTTCCGGCGTGCCAGGCGTGGGCAAGAGCACCTTTATCGAGGCGCTGGGCATGTACCTCGTGGAGCAGGGAAAAAAGGTAGCGGTCCTGGCTGTTGACCCGTCAAGCAAAATCAGTGGCGGCAGTATCATGGGAGATAAAGTTCGCATGGAACGCCTATCCCGTGAAGACCAGGCCTTTATACGACCCAGCCCCTCGTCAGGATCCCTGGGGGGCGTGGCCAGGCGAACCCGGGAGACCATGCTCCTGTGTGAAGCCGCGGGCTTCGATGTGATTCTGGTGGAAACCGTGGGAGTGGGTCAATCAGAGGTCACTGTCTGTGAGATGACAGATTTTTTCCTGGTCCTCCTCCTCCCGGGCGCAGGCGATGAGATTCAGGGCATAAAGAAGGGTATCATTGAGATGGCCGACGGCCTGGTCATCAACAAAGCAGATGGCGACATGGCGCGCTCAGCCTCACTGGCCCAGAACCATTACCGCAATGCTGTCCACTACATACGGCCAAAGACTCGGGGTTGGCAGCCCTCGGTGTTATGCGCTTCTGCGCTCCAAGCCCAGGGCATTGACACGGTGTGGGAAATGATCATGGAGCACCGTAAATTTCTTAACGACCACAACCAACTTGAGGCCTTGAGGGAAGATCAAACGGCCATGTGGTTCCAGGCAGCACTCCGTAGCGGATTACTGGATAGACTCTACTCAAACAAGGCCGTCAAAGCCGAGATGCCCGAGATGAAACGGCAGATGGCGGCCAAAAAGAAATCGGCGCATCAATGCGCCGAGGAGATAGTGGAGCTTTTCCTCAATCAAGGCCGTTCAATGTAAGGGTTTGTGAGATTGAGTAAAGCTTATCGCTGTTTTCTTCCATACCCTTAATTAAATTGTCTCTTAATCGTGTTTCCTTCTTTGATTAAAAACCCTTCGGTGATAAAATGGCTGCTTTAACAATGCGGGAACTGCCCCTAGGGTTTCCGAGTGCAAGGAGCAGATACATGGCCGATGTCAAAGCGCGAGATACCATTGAACAAGCAACCATCAGGTTTGCCGGTGACTCCGGGGATGGCATGCAGTTGACGGGTACTCAGTTTACGAATACCTCGGCGGTAATCGGGAACGATATTTCCACCTTCCCAGATTTCCCAGCCGAAATACGCGCCCCGGCCGGTACGGTTCCGGGCGTCAGTGGATTTCAGGTTCACATCGCCTCTCAGGACATTCACACGCCGGGTGATCGGCCAGATGTTCTGGTTGCAATGAACCCGGCTGCGTTAAAGGCCAATCTGGGTGACCTAATCAACGGCGGCCTGGTTATCATCAACACGGATAGTTTCACCAAATCCAATTACAAAAAGGCCGAGTACGCCTCTGACCCATTGGAAGATGGTTCTCTAGAAAAATACCGAACCGTGAAAATACCCATTACCGATCTCACCCATCGCGCAGTGGAAGGGACAGGCCTGAACAAGAAACAGGCGGATCGTTGTAAGAACCTTTTCGCACTGGGCGTTGTCTATTATTTGTACGACCGCCCCCTCGATGTAACCATGAAATGGATCGAGCACAAATTTGCGAGCAGACCCGAGATTATTGCGGGCAACCAGGCCGCATTGAACGCGGGTTACAATTTTGCAGATACAGCAGAAATTTTCACCACCCATTACAATGTGCCCCAAGCTGATCTCGTCAAGGGAAATTACCGCAGCATTACGGGCAACAGTGCTGTGGCCATGGGATTTGTAGCTGCGTCCAAACTGGCGAACAAGCCTTTGTTCTACGGCTCCTATCC
>JBNKOV010000656.1:0-3703 GCA_050294955.1 Holophagae bacterium | reverse complement strand
ATTCTTAAAGGGCCGGGGGTCTTGTTGTGGATCAGGATGCCGTCATTGTCCCTATAACCCTCGCTCAACAAAAGGCATTCGCGAGCTTCAGACTGAATTAACGGATTGACCAGAACATTCCCTTAGGTACATGCCGGGGGATTTAAGAGTTTTTCTATGGCTTCAACAAGCTGATCAACATTGGTGTAGGGATTGAGAGTGTAAATTCTTCCACCACCTTCCGTCATATATTTTCTTACTTTCTTCGCTCGATCCTGCGCTACTAGCTGATTATCTTTTATCTGCCTATAAAGAGTTCGGTCATTTTTGAGGAATTGAAAATGATGTTCGTGTTTTAAATGGGAGATGATTTCGGCGCTTTTTGCGAATGCCCTTGTAGTGTATTCAAAAGGTAGTAGAATCCAAAATTCAAACGAAATACTTGAAAAAGCCAGTTTTATGTTGTTGTCCCTGGCCTTGTTAAATGCTTGGGGGTGTCTGGTGTAACCGTCTTTGTCAACAACAACCCAAACCTGGTCCTCAGGTAGGTCTTTATAGGATTTTGCTTCGTCCACTAATTCATTGTTTGTGTTGAATTTTGACCGGATTACCGTTACTTCTACCAGTCTCTGCCTGGGGTGATCCTGAATTAACTTTTCGAAATAATTGGGCTCGGTTTTTTCACCTTCACAAAGGATGAATAATCGGGAATGGGCCTTCCTGTTGCCCAGTTTGCGCTTTCTAGGCATGTAAATCCTCTGCGATGATTTTCTGCCTTGAGATAAGAGGCAACGCGCCGAATCTGCCGGTTAAATACCATTTGTTGAATGGCGTCGTTTTTCGAACTTCCTCCCCATCGAATTCAGCAAGTGAATATAGATTGGTGGCGCCAGTTTTATCCTTTTCGGTGAACCAGATTTGATCTCGTCTCAAATTTTCCGGATCCATGAGGGTTGTGTCATGCGCAGTCGCAATGAACTGGCCATTTTTCGGATTTTTTTCCTCATTGTGGAACAAGTCCAAAATAAATTCTGAGAGAAGAGGATGGAGACAGTTATTCAGTTCATCCACGATTAACACGCCGCCCTTTTTAAGGGCTTCGATTACAGAATAGGCTAGTTCATAAATCTTGCGGGTCCCGGTAGATTCATTGGCAATCTCCATGTCCACGCTGCCTACCACACTCTCCCCGTCGTATAGATCGTGGGTTAACGTAACCTCATATTCCATAGAAGATTTCAGTAAATATTTGACCTCTTCGGGCATTTCGGGCGGAAAGTCATGGCGTTTATCGGATTTTTTAATTTTAAACCCATTAACGCCAAGATCTGCCGCCTTCAGAAATTGGGATAACATTTTCGACATGCCATGATCGTTAAAGGCTTCATATTGACTATTTGTAAACCCAATACGGAAATCGTTGGGAGATCCCTGGTGTGAAATGATGTCCAATTTTGCGAAGTACAAATAAATGTCACTGAGTTGTTCATGGCGACTATTGGCGGCTTTGGAGAGGAAGAGATTGTTGTCCAAGAGTTCCGATTCTATGGAGCGCTTTTTGCCTCGCAAATACTCCCCGAAAAGCATGGCTTTGCCTTTCTCTCTTGTGAATAATCTGGCTTCCTGCTTCTTGGGATAAAAGACCAGTTCTTCCCGGAGAACCTCTTGACGATTATACAAAACCTGGTATTTATACCGAATACCGTCCTCGGCAATGAATTCCATATCGAAGTAAGTTGGGCGTTTCGCCGATGCTTGATCTAGTCGATAAGGCTCGTAATAGGGGATGTTTCTGCCGAGTTTTAGGTCTGTAGAATCTAAAATAAAATTCTGGAATGTTGCAAGAGCTAAGATGACATTGGATTTGCCTGATGCATTGGCGCCAAATATTAGCGCCGACTTTAAAAGTCTGATTTTGTCCGCTCTAGCCTCAAAAACCTGGTTTGGGTGTTCCTTCCCAGGAGCGGCGCACATGCTTAAGGTTTGTAGGTCTTTAATGGATCGAAAATTTTCCACCGAAAAATCAATAATCACCTTGTGCTCCTGTAAAGTTGGCAAATTTGTGCGAATTTTGACAGTTTGCCGACTAATTCCAGATATGTGGGATCATATCAAGCTTCAAAGGGATGGTCAAGACAATTCAAGGTTTTGCCCGTTTCGTTGGATCAGGATTTGTCTGAATCTGAAGCTTTGAGTGTTTTTTATCTTAAACCCACTGTGATCGCAGTGCTTTGTACCTTGTTCTTCCAACTGGCAATTTGGTTCCGTCTTGCAGTTCCAACTCGTATTTGCTGCCAGGGAATGCTCGCCAGTTTTTTACCTCACTTAAATTGGCCACATAAGATTTGTGGATCCGTTGCCAGTGCTTGGGTAAACTTTGGGCCAGCTTGTCCAGAGACTTGCTGTGTAGATGGGTCTTTCCATCCCTCAGAATTAATTCCGCATAGGGACCTGCGCCTCGAATGTAGGCAACCTCATCCAAGCAAATCAAGATGGTTCCCGCAGCCAGTTTCACTGAAAGAAATCGGGTGTTTCGAGCATTGGATTGCCTGCCGAGATATCGATCAATAGAGACCTCCAGTCGAGCCCGGTCAAAGGGCTTTCCCACAAAATCCAAGACGCCATATTCGAACGCCTCCATAGCGCGTTCCGTGTGAGCCGATACGATAACCGTCTCAAATGGCTCCGCTAGGGCTCCTTCCAAAAGATCAAATCCATTCTTTCCTTTCAGGTTCAAGTCCAGAAATAGAAGATCGATACGAGTATGTTCAAGGTAGCCTTTCGCCTGGGTGAGCGTCGGTTTAACCTCCAAACTTTGGAGCTGGCCGCCCAGGATCTCTGTGAGCAGTCGAACCAATCGCTCCGCAATAATCCGTTCGTCCTCAACCACCAGAATATGCATAAAAACCCCAAATTTTAATACTTCTCTAAGGTGATGACAGTGCGCCAGACACCCTTGTCCAATGAATAGTCAAGCCGCCATTCCCCGGGATAACTTTCTTCCAACCGGGCCTTAATATATCGAAGGCCAGCGCCTTCCACGATTTCGTCTCCAGCTTCCTGATGGTTCGCTTCAAAAGAGAACCGCCTACCTTGCTCTGCAACGTCCAATTTAAAACGATAGGTGGCGTCTATCTGTCCATGGGTCAAGCCATTTTCCAAAAGAGTGAGAAACACCGCCGGAGGAATTTCAATGCCTTCAATGTCGCCAGAGACCTCCAATTCATGCTTCTGGCCTGTGCGAAAAGCTTGAGTTTCCAGGTGGGCGCGGCACATCTGCACCTCTTCAGACAGGGAAATAAGACTGCGCCCCGAAGCAGTAAACAGAGAGCGCATTTCCGTAGCAAGGGCAGAAATAAACCGAACAGCCGAAGGCGGATCTCTCTCCACCCATTCCATGGCTGCGGTCAATGTGTTCAGCATGAAGTGAGGTTGGATATGCTTTTTCAGCAACTCCGTCTCCAATCTGGCCGTGGTTAAGCGGGCCTCCTGATATTTGCGTCGGGCCTCCCTGATTTGTAGACTCAGCGAGGTCATCATGAGTAGGATCAACAGGAAAAAACAATAAAAGAAAGGGCCTTCCATGAAATCTCGTCCCGACCCAATGAGCGTGACCATGGCAATGAAGCAACCGAGAAATCCCCAAAATGCATGAGGTTTGCGCAGCCATAAGGCTCTGCCAGAAAGGATGAGTGCGGAGGTGACGCCTGAAAGAAAGAATCCG
>JBNKOV010000655.1:0-3704 GCA_050294955.1 Holophagae bacterium | reverse complement strand
GCCGCGATCGTCGGAACGGAAGAGGACGCCCTCGTTCGACTCGGCGATGACGTAGACCACCCGCGGGTCCGACGGCGCCACCTTGACGCCGATTCGCCCCATCAGCTTGGGCAGGCCCTTGGTGAGCTTCTTCCAGGTCTCGCCGCCGTCAGTAGTTTTAAAAATCCCTCTTTCCTCGTTGGTTGAATATAAATGGCCAATGGCCGAAACCAACACGGTTTGGGAATTTTTAGGGTGAATCAGGATTTCGCTGATGTGGTGAGTGTCCAGCAGTCCTTTATTGGTCCAGGTTTCGCCGCCGTCGCTTGAATAATAGACCCCTGTTCCTGCATAGGAGCTGCGACTGGAATTGTCCTCGCCGCTTCCCACCCAGATCTCATTCAAGTTTTTAGGGTTAACTGCAAAATCGCCAATGGTGATGCTGGGTCCCTTTTGAAACATGGGTTTCCAAACAATGCCGTTGTCTACGGTTTTCCAAAGCCCGCCAGATGCATAGGCGGCAAAGAAGGTATTGGGAAAATCTTCAAAACCCTGCACGTCCACCACGCGTCCGCCCATTTCACGGGGACCTGCATTCCTGAATTCCAATGCGCCCAATAGGGTTGCGTCTTCCATCGCCTTGCGTGTTTCGTAAGACGCCAGCCGGGTTTCCGCTGGCGTGGCTTGAGTTTTTTGCGCCGCCTCTCCGAACATGAAATAACTTAAAATAGCAAATACAATCATATACTCTCCTTGAAACTCTCCTCGACCAACTTTACCATAAGCCCGGTTTTCCTGTCTCCGGTTTTGTTAGGATCTATAGGCGCTTTCAGGTCAGGGGATATCACAATAAACCGACATCTGGCCATTTGGATGGCGAAAGTGATATTCGCCCTCCTGCCTCAGCTCCAAATCCTGAACAGGGATCTTGCCTCTTCCGTCTGGAAGATCCAACACATAAGCGGGTAAGGGGAAGGCGGCGTTTTGTTTCAACTGTCGGTACAACTCCAGACCCTTCTCAATGGAAACCCGAAATTGGGCGTTGCCTGGAACCCTGTCGGGGTGATGCAGATAATGGGGTTCTATACCGAGTTCGTAGAGACCTCGCCACAAGTTTAATTGGGCTTCCAAACTGTCATTGACACCCGCCAGAAGCACGGCCTGATTCTTGTAGGTTATGCCGTTGCTGTGCATTAATTGGGCAATTCTCCGCGCTTCAGTGGTGACTTCCGCCGCATGGTTGTAATGGGCAACCAGGCAAAGGGGAAGATTGGAGACCAGGCCTGAGATCAGTTGCGGCGTCATTCTTTGGGGCCAGACCACGGGCGCTCTGGAATGAATGCGCCATTTCTTGATAGACCTGATCTGGCGGAAGGCGTCGCGAATGGCGAAAAGTTTTTGATCGTCCAGCGTGAGCGGGTCGCCTCCTGAAAGAATGGGTTCCTCAATTTCCGGGTGATCGCTCAGGTAGGCGTAGATGCGGTCCCAGTCCTCTTGACTTGGCTCTGAATCTCGGGAAACGGGTTCTTCTCTTCGGAAGCAGAAGCGGCAGTAAAAGTGACATTTCTTGGTGGTTAGAATGATCACCCGGTCTCGGTGCTTTCGGACCAGGAAGGGGACTGGTCTCAGGGATTGATCAGATATAGGGTCGATAATATCGCCCTTGCTTTGCTCCCATTCCTCTTCGGTGGGACGACCCATGCGCGCCACTGCTTCCTCTTCGCTGAGGCGAAAGTAGTAGTCTGGCCATTGGACTGGAAACTTGCGATGGGCTTTTTGAAACACATCGGAGGAGACCGCCAGGCGCTGCATGATCTCAGCCCTGGAGGCGGTTTTAAATAAAACGCGTTCCGCCTCTGCTATGCCTTCCAATGTCTTGCTGCTCATAGGTCTCATCCTCTTTCAGACCGGTCCTCGCGCCAGATCGGCTGCTAGTGTAACATATCCTTGATTGGCTTCACGATTTCTCCTCTAATATTGAGCGCATCTTTGCACTTTTTGTATGGAACGGTTTTTGCTTTATTTTTTAGGTAATTGCCCTTGCAGGGTGGTAAAATGAGCCGTTTTTGCATTTCACAGGCCCACACCACGATCTGGTGAAAAGTTACCTGCGAATTCTTGCCAACCCCTCCAGCCAATTGGGTAATATTACACAGTCACTTGCACATCACGGGAGGATCATATGGACACGCCATTGGACAATATTAATAACGAAGACGGTTCGTCTGAGTCATCGGAAGGACCGAAGGCCAAAATTCGCGCCGTGGTGGAACGGGTGCATCGTAAAAAGAAGAAATCTGCCCATGTTCAGAAAAACGTTCAGGCCTCCATGGCCGCCCTCAAGAAAAAAGAGAAAATGGAATTGGTTCAGGCTACTCTCACCAAACATTTTGAATCTGAGGCGCTTAAACCCTACCAAGCCGAACTGATCAAACTTCAACAGCATCTTGAGAGGACAGGCAAGAAGATGATCATTTTGTTTGACGGTCGAGACGCCAGCGGAAAGGGCGGCACCATACGGCGAGTGGCTCGTTACATGAACGAAAAACACTACCGCGTGATTGCTCTGGGAAAACCCAATGAGCACCAGAAAACCGAACTTCACATGAAGCGCTACATTGAGCATTTTCCCCATGCTGGTGAGATTGTTCTCTTTGACCGCAGTTGGTACAACCGTGCGATGGTGGAGCCGGTAATGGGCTTTTGTTCTGAGAAACAATACCGGCAGTTTATGAACAAAGTCATCGATTATGAAGAGGGGTTTATCAACGACGGCAAAACCATCCTCCTCAAATTGTACTTCTCCGTTTCCAAATCTGAGCAGCAACGCCGGTTTGAGAGGCGGCAAAACGACCCCTTGCGCCAGTGGAAGTTGAGCGAGGTCGATCTCCAAGCTCAGGAGAAATGGGACGACTTTACGGAGAAGAAATACAAGCTTCTTCAGAAAACCCATACGGAGTTTTCGCCCTGGATGATTATTCGCTCGGACAACAAACATCTGGCCCGAATGGAGACCATGAAGGTCATTCTCAACTCGGTGAGGTATCGGGGCAGGGCGCGATCGCTGGACTTCATTCCCGATCCCGAGATCGTGTTTTCAGGATCGGAAGAACTGAAAATAATGCAGAAGCAGAAACGAAGATTGGGCTATTTCCTGTTTTAAGCAGGGGCGGCGGCCAAAGAGGGGAGAGCTATCGGTTAATTTTCTGAGCACGAAGGGTTTGACAATGAATCGATCCACGGTGTAGGGTATAGCGGTGTGATTCGCATCCCCTGCAAAAAAATCACTTCCAAGTTGAGGATCCCGTGACAGAACTGAAAAAAGCCCTTTCCCTCTATGGTCTCACCATGGTTGCTATCGGCTCCTGTATCGGGTCGGGTATTTTCCTGACTCCGGCCCAAATTGCCGGTATTCTTCCTTCTCCGCTTCTCATTTTAGGCGCCTGGCTGGTTGGCGGCGTGATTGGTCTTACCGGCGCGCTTTCCTATGCGGAAGTTGGCGCGCTCTTTCCCAAGGCTGGCGGCATCTATGCCTTTTTGAAAGAGGCATATGGAGATATCTTCGGATTTCTCTTCGGCTGGACTACCATCCTTGTGGTGAATACGGGCGCGATTGCGGCGCTCTGTCTGGCCTTTGCCAATTATGTGGCCTTTGTTATTCCCATGAGTCAGACATCCATTACCTTGCTCGGAGCCTTTGCCATTGTTTTCATTACAGCGGTGAA
>JBNKOV010000654.1:0-3726 GCA_050294955.1 Holophagae bacterium | reverse complement strand
GGTACATCTTCAATCAACTAAGAACATGGAGTACCACACCAAATCAGAACAGGTCTTCTTCAGTTGAGAACATGTCTCCTTGCACCGGGGTGCATGTGTTCTGAATGTGCCTGACCATGTCTTTAATGAAAAGACATGGTTAAATTTTATGTGATATATACAGATACCTCTGGTTAAATTTTAATCTGTTCTTGCAGAATTAAGTGGAAATGGTGACTTGGTGCACTGGAGAATGCCTCTGGTTAAAGATTACAGGCCTGATGGTCATCTGGAGTACTTTACAATGATCACTGTAAGTCTACAGCTGTTGTTGTTGCTGTTGCTGCTGCTGAAGTAAAAGTTGTTGCTGCTGCTGCAGGAACTTCTGTTGTTGTTGTTGCTGCTGCTGCTGCTGTTGTTGCTGTTGCCGCTGTTCATCTCCACGGACAATGTGCCGTTGGGGAAATCTGGCAGGTTGGGGTCATACCGGAAAGATGGAGGATCGCCGAATTGGCCAAAGGTGGGTACAAAGCTGGAAATTCCGTCAAATGCGCCACCCAGGTCTTCAAATGTTTCCAAAGGAACTGATTCGGGAATATTGAAATTCGACGCCGATACAATATCGTTGAAGCCATCATTGTTCAGGTCGCCTACAGCAACTCCATGAACAACCCTGCGAACATGATCCGTGGAGGTGAGCATGGCGGCTCTGTCGTACTCAAAATTGGCGGCGCCGTCGTTCCTCAAAATGACCCCAGGGTTGGAAAGGATGATCATGCCCACCAGGTCCAATGAACCATAGAACAGGATATCGCTGTCTCCATCGTTGTCATAATCCGTTACTGAAGTGCCCCAGCCAAAAGGGGTGGCGTTTACATTGTTGAGAGGAGGTCGGGTAAACCCATTCTCGCCACCCAGGTACCAGCGAGACGCGTTTTGATCCAGATTGCGTTCCATCAACTCAGGCGGCGCGCCATTGTAGAGGCCCATGTTCGATGCAAAAAAGTCCATGTGGCCATCGTGATTGAAATCGCCAAAAGACAGGCCCATCCAAGCTCCAGCGTGTGACGTGTTCTGTTCTACGTTCACATCGGTAAAATGTCCGGAGCCATCGTTTTGGAAGATATGAATCAAGCCACGATCAACGCCGCCGTATTTTAGAGGCAGAATGCCGGCTTGATCGTCTGCGGAGAAGATGTCTATGTCGCCGTCAAGGTCGTAATCCACCATGCCAACAGCATGAGTGGGTCCTGCTTGACCAGCATTTTCAGCCGCAAGACCGGTTAGGTTCATAATACCCGATGTCTCACTTACATCCGAAAAGATGTTGTTGCCTCGGTTTAAAAACAACTGATTGTGCTCATTCCATTTAAAGGGTTCAGTGAAAAGAACCTCTGATGAGTTGAGGTTCCCAATATTTCCAACGTAGATGTCCAACAGGCCATCCCCATTTACATCGCCCATTGTGGCCGAAGATGACCACAGTGAGCCGGCAGCCACCCTGGCGTGTTCAGTAATGTCCGTGAAGGTGCCGTCCCCACTGTTTTGAAAAAGGATATTAGGCTCTCCTGTTCCAAGGACATAAAGATCCTGATCACCGTCGTTGTCTATATCGCCAAAACAAACACCAGAACTGTCTTGGGCTTGCGCTCCAGCTCCAGAAATTTCGCCGACATCTATAAATGTAAGTTGTCCTGTTTCCATCATCTGGTTTGAATACAGACTGTTGTGAGTGCCTGGTCCGTTGGTTGCATAAATGTCCATATCGCCGTCATTATCAAAATCAAATATAGCAACACCGGGAATGCCGCGGCTTTTAGTGGGCACTCGTTGGAACACGCCCCCAGCAGGACTGGGATCATTTCTGATTTCCTGGTAGATATCGTCCCGGATAGAGCGGGTTCGAGCATAGTCGATTCCGTAAATGAGTTCCGTTGCGATATCGGTAAAGTGAACATCTTCGTCCGTTCCCGCCATGGTAGAGGCGGGTAGGATGGTTAACATGGCGCAAATAAAGCAGTGATTTATGTATTTATTACACAATTTTCCAAGCATGCAGCTTCCTCCCTAAACAAAATTCCGTCTCTATTATTAGTGATGAGAGTAGCTTTCACAAGTAAAAAACGAAAAGATATGTCGGATATTGCTTTGCCGGCTTTCACTTTCTTTACATGATTGGAGTGGATTTCCAGGTGTAGGTGGTTCGCTTGCAGGACTGTGCGTGCCATTTTATTGGCATTGGTTTAAAAGGTCAATCACGGACCGATCCTGAAAGGGGAATACCGACGCCAGGTTGATGTGGAGTTTGCCATTTCTCACATAACCGATCAAGGGTGTTTTGGCCAGACGCAACGATTTTGCCATTTTCTGGACGCGTGCCGCTTTAATCTGGAGGCAAATGGAGGGACGTTGTTCTTGAGGTAAGCTGCCTCCGCCAATATATCCCACATCCTCGATGATTTTCATATTTACATTGGGGCACTGGTCTAGGATGAATTTAGCCCGGGATCGAAGTGATTCCTGGTCATGGCTGGCCAAATGAGAAAAAGTATTGTGGCCCTGGAGATACGTATCGCGCAATTGATGGCAAATTATGGAAATAGACAACTTGTCTTGCCTGAGCATCCGCATCATGGGGTGTTTTCGCAATTTTTCAACGGCTGTAGTTGTCCCTAGCACGACTCCGGCTTGAACCCCGCCGAATAATTTGTCTCCCGAGAAGATAAGCAGGTCAGGGGCCGCCTCCAGGTAATCCTCAATGAATGGTTCCGATGTTGGAGGGAAAGGAAGAGATCGCGATAGGCCGCTTCCAAGGTCCATGATCACCGGAATGTCATTCTCTTTGCCGATTTGGGTTATGTCTTGGAGGGATGTTTCTGATGTAAATCCCTCTATGCGATAATTTGATGTATGAGTCTTTAAGAGGCATCCAGTATGTTGACCAATTGCACGGCGATAATCATCAGGTTTTGTTTTATTTGTAGCGCCTACCTCCACCAACCTTGTTCCAGAAACCTCCATAATGTCCGGAAGACGAAATGAGCCACCAATTTCGATCAGTTCGCCTCTGGAGACGATAGTTTCCTGTCCTCCTGCCGTAGCAGCCAGGCTTAGGGTTACTGCTGCAGCGGCGTTGTTTACCAGGGTTGCGTCTTCAACACCCCAAACCAACTGAGCTAAGGTGCGGAAATGTCTGTCCCGATGTCCCCGTTTTCCCGAATCAAGGTTGTACTCCAAGTCTGTATAACAGCTTACCTGTTTTGCAGCAGCCTCCAGAACCTTTGGGTCGATAGGGGATCTGCCCAGGTTGGTGTGCAGTAAAATGCCTGTTGCATTGATGACGGGTTTTGGCCCAGGGTGTTTTAAAATTTCAAGATAACGCTCCTGTAGCGTTTCGGGGCTGCTGTTGGGATTGGCTCGTAATTCGGCAGCAATGACCTGGGCCATTCGCACCGCAGGTTTATGACTCAGATCAGAGTGGGTTGTCTGCAACCTGGCGGCCAATTTATTCACCGCAGGGATTCGAGCTCTTGGGTCTTGCTTTCGGATTATTTCTTTCATTGACACCGGTACCTTTCAAGCTTATAGTTTGAAATGAGAGGACGTGTATGTTGTTTCAGCTGATTTTGGTTGTTGTCATTCTGGTTGCCTTGGCATACATGTGGAATTCCGGCAGGCCCGCCATGAAGTCCAGCTTCAAAGGGGAAAACCCATTTAAAGGGCGGTATAAAGCACCTCCGCCAAGAT
>JBNKOV010000653.1:0-3735 GCA_050294955.1 Holophagae bacterium | reverse complement strand
TCTCAATTCCAGTGCTATGATGTGGGTGGCGTGGATTAGAAGGAGTTTTGCCATGTTGGGTATCTGTTGATGGAAGGTTTGATTGTAAAAACGCATAACCGTTTCTACCATGTTCTAAGCGATGGGGTTACTCGTTTATGTAGTCCAAAGGGCAATTTTAGAACAAAGAAAGATCCGGAATATCGACTCCCCGTTATTGGTGATCGGGTGATGATCGATCCGGCTAAAGGCAAAAAAGGCGTAGAAGGCTATATTGTCGATATCTGTAAAAGGCGAAACCGTCTCGTGAGAACCGATTTTGAGGGGCGTCGCGTTCGCGTCATGGCGGCCAATTTGGATCGGGCCATGGTGGTGAGCGCCATCTCCGAGCCGGGTGTAGATTTTTCACTCATTGATCGATACCTGCTGACCTGTGAACTCGCCCACATAGACTGCACATTGGTAATCAACAAGATCGACCTGGACCCACAATTTACCCATGATCCCCGGCTTCAGGCTTACAGAGACATGGACATTCCCATCATTGAGGTTTCCGCAAAAACCGGCCAGGGCATGGATGAACTGAACGAGGCCGTGTCCCACGGTATTTCCTATCTTACGGGCGCTTCCGGCGTAGGCAAATCCTCCCTTGTCAATTTTCTGGCCCCCGAAGCCGAGATGGCCACGGGAACTGTGGATCCAAAAAAGGGACAGGGCAGGCACACCACCACCTATTCCGCCTTGGTTGCCCATGGCGAGGAAGGTTATCTGGTCGATTCGCCCGGGTTGCGTGAGTTCTATCCACCCAGGGTAGACCCCGATCAGGTTCGATTCGGCTTCCACGAAATTGCCATGGCTCAAAGGGACTGTCGATTTTCGGGTTGTCTCCACGATGGCGAGCCGGGTTGTGCGATTATGGACCAGGTGGAAAAGGGCGACATTTCATCCATGCGATATAAGAGTTATCTCAACATATTGCAGGAAATGTTGGACTACGCCCAGAATCGGTTTTCTTAAACGTCCTGCTTTCAGTAATAATCCGGTTGCGTGTCGTTGCATTCGTTGTCTTATTCGCAGAGTGAGCGAGTTGGCAATACTGCCGAATTTTTGAAAAATCAGCCGGCAGTTATTAAAATAATCCACGAGTTCTAAGAGGTGAATCGCCAGATTTGTCATTGTGCCTTGAGAGGAAAGCGTTGACCGCCAAATAAAAAAGAAAGCCACCATTTTTTTTAATATTCACCAATTTTGAAGGGCGAATCCCTCTTAAGTGAAAGAAAAACAGGTCTATAAAAGAGAAATCTCGTTACTGGACAGATTGAGTTGGGCAGCGGTAGGCGGATCAGCATGACCTGAAATTTGTCGGAGTTCAAGGCCGCCCCATTTCATAGACTTCCGGGAACCAGCCGTGGTAGAATTCGGGTTGCTGGAAGTTTAAAGGAGTGGTTCATGTTTCTGCATCGTGCAATGGGGCGGCGTGTCTTAACAGGCTGGATGGTCATATTCATGCTGGCGCCGATTTTCGCGCAAACCCCAACAGAGGAAACCACTGCTGAGCCCGTTCAGGTAGTTGAGGAGAAGGAGTCCTGGCTATTGGAAATGTGGCGCTTCGAGATCATTAGCCTGGAGGGCAAACCCCTTACCGTAAGCAAGTTGGTAACCGGGTTGTTTATTCTCATATTCAGCATTCAGCTCGCCAGAATATTCAGCCGAAGAATGCATGATCTGTTCAACCGCATAGGCATGAACCCATCATCGGCAGGCGCCGCCAAAACGCTCATGTTCTACGCCCTCATCCTCATCGCAACCATGGTCACCCTTGAAATTATCCAGGTGCCGCTGACTGTCTTCACCCTGTTGGGCGGCGCTGTGGCCATCGGCGTTGGTTTTGGAAGCCAAAACCTGTTGAACAACTTCATTAGCGGTCTCATTTTGTTGGCGGAACGGCCCATTCGCGTGGGCGATTTAATCCAGATTGGCGACTTACACGGAACGGTCGCCACCATTGGCGGACGAAGCACCTCGGTGAGAACCGGCCAAAATGTGGATATTATCATCCCCAACAGTTCCTTTTTGGAGCAGAACGTGGTGAATTGGACCCTTGGCGATGACCGTGTGCGCACCTCAGTTATTGTTGGTTTGGCTTATGGTTCTCCGGTAAACCGCGTGGAAGAATTGTTATTGCTGGCCGCCAATTCGGACAAAAAGGTATTGCCTGAACCCAAGCCTCTGGTCCTCTTCTCCGATTTTGGCGACAACGCGCTGGTGTTTGAGGTTCATTTTTGGATAAGGATGAAAAGTCTGATGGACCAATTACAGGCCCGCAGCAGGCTTCGTTTTAAAATTTACAATCTGTTCGAAGCAGAAGGACTTGTAATTGCATTTCCTCAACGAGACATCCATTTGGACGCAGACAAGCCCCTGGAAGTCCGAATGGTAGACTCAATACCCTCTCCTTCTAACACCCCTAAACCCGAAGAGGATTAGAAACCCAATCAGGTGGATTTTCCTCATGGAATTTTACATGAGTAGACTTGCCGGAATACGCCTTGTGGTGTTATGTTCTAGGTGGTATTTGTCATTAATGTGTGTGGGGGAGTTGTAAGCATTGGAATTCGAACGGTTATTCGAAGAGCACCGGAAAGTTGTTCAGGATTTCTTTGAAAGAAGAGGGGCCGGCGATGAGAGCCAGGATTTAGTGCAATTAACCTTTCTCAAAGCTTACCGTAATATTGGCCATTTCAGGAAAGAGGCGAGTTATAAGACCTGGTTATTGAAAATTGCTAGAAATACGTGGATTAATCAGGTACGCAAATGGAAGTCTGAAAAAGCAAAACCGGTGAAATGGGATGAATGGGAGGTTTCTGTTGAGGATTCAAATCCTCGACACATCGATCCACTATCTAAATTAATATTAGATGAAAAATCTCAGTATCTGCATAATGGACTCAATAAACTGCCCCCTCAAATGAAACAATGTATTTACTTACGGGTATGTCAGGATTTAAAATATAAGGAGATCGCGCATGTCATGCGAATTAACATTAACACGGTCAAGTCTCATTTGAGTCAGGCTCGGGAAAAACTAGCCGGGTTTCTGGGGGATCAGTTCAACCTTGATTTAGAAGGGTAGGAGGTCGCGTATGGAAAAAACATCATTTATGGAAACCATCCGCGATGTTGCTCGTCAACAGGAGAGCGCCCTATCGCATCATCCCCCCGAAGAGGAACTGATCGATTACATAGACGATCTCCTGCCAGAAGCCAGGGCAGAAGCCATAAGAGAACATTTGGCTCTCTGCTCCCATTGCACTGGTGTTTTATTGTATCTTGAAGAACCTCTCGATCTGCCCGAATCCCTTCACTCATCCGCGCCAATTCCCTTTACGTCTAAAAAGGCAGAACAAGTAAAGAGGGGGACTCTTTTCACCTTCGGCGCTCATCCCGCATTTGCGGCTGCCTTGGTTTTACTGAGTCTGGGGCTTTTTGGCTGGGGTTATTCTCAATACAAAGGAAGGCTCAGTCTTTTGGAGCCTACTATTGCCATTCAAGTTTCCGACTTGTTCCCAGTTGACAGGGTGGAACGGATCGCAATCGATTCCCCTGCGCCAACTTTACAGGTTCTTCCCGGAACACGACATATCATTCTTTTCCTGATTACCACCGCTGACGCGAGTTACTCAGACATTGGAGTGAAGATTCTAAACGGAGATTCTCAGGCAATTTGGGAGAGTCGTGTCTTGCCGTTGAGTGGAC
>JBNKOV010000652.1:0-3747 GCA_050294955.1 Holophagae bacterium | reverse complement strand
GGGATGATCTTTCAAACCCGCGCCGTTTAAGGGGTCTCCAAGAAAAGTGACCTCATCGTGCAATTTTTTTTGGAAGAAGGGTTGCACCCAATGAATGCTTGTGGTACTCTTTGCGGCTGACGGAGAGGTGACCGAGTGGTCGATGGTGCACGCCTGGAAAGCGTGTGTGGGGGCAACTTCACCGAGGGTTCGAATCCCTCCTTCTCCGCCATCTTCTTTTAAATCCGAGCTTGAAGAATCAGGCATCGGTGACGGATGCTTTCGAACCGTGTCAGGCCCTGACGGGAGCAGCACTAAGAGAGATGTTTCGTGTACCGGTGTCTGACTGTTCAAGTTCGCACAAGAGGGACAGATCAGGAAGCAGGAAAAAAGTTAGATGTCTTCTCAAGTAACGGCCCTGGCATATCGTCCTCAAACTTTTGACGATCTCGTTGGCCAGGACGTTGTATCCCAAACCCTGATCAACGCCATTACTTCCGACCGCATCCATCACGCCTACCTTTTTGCTGGGCTTCGCGGTTCCGGCAAGACCTCCAGCGCCCGAATCTTCGCCAAGGCGCTCAATTGCGAAAAGGGTCCCACGGGTTCGCCCTGTTTGGAATGCGCCTCCTGCGTTGAAATTAAAGAAGGCAATTCCATGGACGTGGTGGAGATCGACGCCGCCTCCAACAACAGCGTGGACAACATCCGCGAGCTGCGCGAATTGGTCCGGTACAACGCCACCCGGGACCGCTACAAGATCTACATCATCGACGAAGTTCACATGCTCTCCACCAGCGCGTTCAACGCGTTGCTCAAAACTCTGGAAGAGCCGCCGCCCAATGTCATTTTCATATTGGCCACCACCGAACTCCACAAAATACCGGCAACCATCCTCTCCCGGACCCAGCAATTTGATTTCCGCCAGATCCCCGTTCACAAAATAGAAGAACGCATCAAGTGGATCGCCGAGCAGGAAAAAATGGAAATGGAAGACGAGGCGGCCACGTTGATAGCCCAAGCCGCTGGCGGCTCCATGCGGGACTCCCTGTCCATCTTCGACCAGGTCATGGCGGCCACCTCGGGCAAGGTCACCGGGCTCGATGTCAAATCCATCCTGGGCGTGGTGGAAGACGCCAACCTCATCGACCTGTTAACCGGCATATCCAAGGGCTCCGCAGAGCAGATTTTCTCAAGAATCACCGATCTCATTCACTATGGCCACGACCTGAAACAGGTCTACGACACCTTTACCGCCTTTGTGAGAGACTCCATTGTGCTCAAAAGCGTGCCCAACCCCTCCGACCTGTTGGACCGACGTTACGGCCACGGAAAAGAACATATGGAGGCCCTGGCCGATCTCGACGTATCCGATCTGGTTCGCATATTAGACGTTATCGTAACCCACGAGCCCATTTTCCGTCAGGCCTCGGAACCCCGCTACGCCTTCGAGCTGGTCTTCCTCAAGTTGTTGGAGCAAAGAAAGCTGCGCCCCTTGGAAACCTTGCTCTCAGATTTAAAGGACCTCGCGGCCGCCGTCGAAAAAAAAAACTGACCTCAGCCAAACCGGCGGCTGAAAAAGGCGAGCAGAAAACTCAGGGCAAATCCTCGTCGGCAGAGCCCGCGGCCTCGGCCCGTCCGGTTTTGCCATCCGTAGCGGGAAAAGGCGTAACCCACGACGCCGACGCCTTTTTCCAGTTTTCCAAAAGAGAGGGAAAACCGGCCCTGGCCGCCCTTATTGGCAACATCTTCCACATAAAAGAGGAAAACGGTCAGCTCACCTTCTACTTTGACCGCCGATCCGCCAACCTGATTCCCATGATCAAAAGCATACAGAACATCCCTATATTAGAGCGACTTGCGGAAAGGCATTTCGGCCAACGCTTCGAACTCAATTTCGCCATAGGAAACGACCCCAAGATTCGGATGCGCAAGGAAAAAGAGAGCCGGGCGCTGGAAGAAGTTAAAGCAAATCCAAAGGTTCAATTTATTTTGGAGCAATTTGGAGGTACTATAGTGAAGTGCCAGATATTGGACGACGATAAACAGGAGTAACGCATGTTCGATTTTGACGCCATGATGAAGCAGGCAAAAAAATTTCAGCGTGAGATGAAGGACGACCTTCAGAAAATGGCCGTAACCTCCACCAGTGGCGGCGGCGCCGTGCGAGTTGTAGTGAACGGCAACAAGGAAATCACCAACATCGAGTTTTCTCCGGATGCGCTCAAGGATCCCGACATCCTTGCAGACATGGTGCTGGCAGCCGTGAGCGGCGCTTACACCGAGGTAGAGCGCGAAATTGCCAGCCGGGTGCCCAACGCCCTGGGCGATATAGACCTGTCCGCCATAACGGACATGCTCAAAAAATGATGGAATCTCCCTTGGAGCAGGTGACCCAGCTCCTGGGTGAAATGCCCGGAATTGGCAAGAAGACCGCGCAACGATTGGCCTATTTTGTATTGGGCCGGGAGAACGACTACGCGGGGCGTCTCGCCGACGCCCTGAAGGAACTGAAGGAGCGCCTTCGCTGGTGCTCCCGATGTTACAACATCAGCGACGCGGAGAGCTGTGAGATCTGCCGCCAGAACGAACGAGACACCACCATGCTCTGTGTGGTCGAAGACGCAGCCAATGTCGCCAATATCGAACGCTCAGGCGGTTTTAGAGGGTATTACCACGTGCTGCAAGGCGTGCTCTCTCCCGTGAACGGCATCGGTCCGGACGACCTGAAAATCCAGGAATTGCTGGACCGATTACGGGTTGAAACCATTTCCGAAGTCATCCTGGCCACCAACCCCACCGTTGAGGGCGAGGCCACCGCCATGTACATCGCCGGATTGCTGGAACAATTTGAAATCAAGATATCCCGGATCGGCGTCGGCGTGCCCATTGGCGGCAGTCTGGATTATTGCGACGAAATTACTATGGCCAAAGCCTTTGAGAACCGCCGGGGCATCTAAAGGTAAGCCTCTGAGACGGTGCTTCTTCGGGCCAGGTTTGAGCGCTTTGGGCTCTTTCGAGCTTCATGAAATTGGCGAAGCGATGCGTTGTCCTTTTTAACGACATTTTGACAAACCCCGTAACTGTGGTTTATGATGGATTTTGGAAACGATCTCAAAACAGGTGTCGTATGGGAATTAGGGCGAGAGCATATCGAAATCAGTCTTCAGGTCCAAAATTTGGCAGGCCTGGCGGCTCATTTATTGATAATCAAAAGACCGATCCATCTAAACACGTCGCGCAGGGCGTCATGCAGAGAGTGGAAGCCAATGACTTTCAGTCTGTTATGAGTCAGGCCGCGTCAATGGTTCCCGCAGCGCCATTCCAAGAAGTAGTTCAATGCCGCGTCCCAAAATACGAGAGCCTCAACGCCGACTACACCGGCGGAGTTGTTCCAAAAGCCTCCATAGAACGGGGGTTCCGAGTCGCCATAACTCGTATGAAGGGAGAGGGACGGCTAAAATCAGACGAGTCCATTGATGTCATCATGGGCAAAATTTTCCCCGGCGACGACACAGTGAGCAGGGTGGAGTATGAAAACGCTGTAGATGTGGCCGACAAAACCAAGGTCTACCACAAAGCAGCAGATGCAAAGGCCCAAATTGCTGTCGGCGATGTTGATACCGTAAAGCAAACCATTACTGCTGGAGAAGTACTGATCACCCAAAGTAGAGGAGACGACACCAACCTGACACGAGTCTTTGGCGGCAAGAAGGCTGAAGCCAAAGAAGTGTACGGTAAGGCAAAAGTGGTGTTGGGCGCCGTAAA
>JBNKOV010000651.1:0-3757 GCA_050294955.1 Holophagae bacterium | reverse complement strand
AGAGGCACAACGCTGGTTTGCCGCCCTTTTGGGCGAGGCCCTGGAAATAGACCCCGTCCGGTTGGATCCGCAAAAACCCTTCGGGGACCTGGGTTTGGACTCCTTTTTATCGCTCCGCCTCATCCGCAAATTGGAAAAAGATTTTGGAGCTTTGCCCAAGACCTTGCTCTTTGAGAACTTCAATTTAAATGAATTGGCCTCCTGGTTCCAGGACAACCATGGCGAAACACTGAACAAGCTTCTCCCTGAACCCGAGGTAGAGACGATCAGGACAGATCAAAATAAAGCGGGCGAGGCTGGAGCAGAGCAGTATTTTAGAGAATTGTTGGGCGAGTCGCTGGAGGTGGCTGCCCATGAATTAGATCTTCTTAAACCTTTCGGCGACCTTGGCTTGGACTCCTTTTTGTCTCTTCGCCTCATTCGCAAATTGGAAAAAGATTTTGGAGCTTTGCCCAAAACCCTGCTATTTGAAAACTTCAACCTGACCGAGCTGGTTGCATGGTTTCGGACAAACCACGCTGAAACCCTGACTCGGGTCGCCAAAACGCCGGAGATGGAAACCCATCCCATGGCCCCAGCGGCTCAGGCTCCAGAAAGGGAGACGCTGCAAGATGGGCCGCATATTATCAGGGAAGACGCCTTGCGGCAGGCCCCACGGCTTCAGGCGGTTTGCGATGCCATTTTTCAAACCTGGCGAAATGAGTCATCGGTGAACTGGGGAGCGCGGGCCATTGGTCCCATTCTTTTCATTAGCCGAGACCTGGATAGTTATTTCAACTTCAACCAGAGCGCAGATCTGGTGTTGGTGTTTGGATATACAGGCCCTGAGGATCGGTATCTGGGTCTGGTTGCTGAAATTGCTCAATACTGCAAGCAGCATGAACTCAGACTGTTTATCCTAAGCGAAACCCATCTGGACCAGGTGGACGGCGCAGCCTTCTCATCAACCCCGTTTGGCGTCAATCAACGCTTGCCGCAACTTGAGACATTTACCCTTAAGGGCAACAAGATGCGGCGATTGCGGTATCTGGTGGAGAAGTTCGCCAAACAGGGCGATTGCGTGACCCGAGAATACCAATGCGGAGTGGAGCCATCCGTTGATCGGGCTATCGGCGAGATGATCGACCGTTGGTGCGAGCTTAAGGGACAGGTGAATTCGTTTATCCCCCTCTTTAAAAAGGAGGTGGTTTCGGGTTCGCTTTCAAAAGACCATCGCATTTTCCTCACAGAGTTGGACGGTGTTTTGCAGAATGTGGTCGTGATAACCCGCATGGCCGAGGGTCGGGGTTATCTCATGGACCTGGAGTTCTACCCCAGAGACATGGCCCAGGGCGGGGTGGAATTCGCTATTTCCAGAATTATCGAAGAGCTGAAATCAGAGAACTGTCCCAGCTTCAGTTTGGGCGGCACCTTTGGCCCTAAATTGGAAGATGTCCCCAATAGCGAACCCCGCTATGAAGAGGAGCTGAACCACCTGCGAGAGCAGGGCGCCTTTGGCATGGGCAACTTTCAATTCAAGAACAAGTTCAGGCCGGTCAATACGCCGTTTTTCCTTTGTCGCCCTCAGGACGACGATCCGGGCCATCTCACCGATATCATTATGATGATTGCAGATCCGGCTAACGCCAGGCCGCCTGTTCATTCTAAAGTTGAGCACAATAAGCCGATTTTGGCTGTGGGCCAACCAGAGCGGAAAAAGCAGACTGGAACCAGCAAGCCATCTAAATCCCATAGGACTGACGCCATGATAGAAGCCCTTTACAATCCAGCTCGTCTCCCCTCTCATCAGGTCTTCTGTGACATGTTCACGGATTCTTGGAGTGAATTGGACACGTCCGTCATTTCCGAGACGATGCAAGCCCTGCGAAATCGCTCTGACAGGCCAGATCTCATCCAGGCTTTGAAATCCCTATTCCCCTTTCCCTACTTCACACCAGTAGCCTCTGGTCGCATGGCGGAAAGTCTCTTTGTGCAAACCCTGGCTGAGGGTAGTGGGTTGGTTCTACAAAATCCTCTGTTCCCTACGTTTATCTATCATCAGATTAGCAGGGATTTGGAGCCGGTTGAAATAACCCGATCAGCGGCGGCGGATCCACAGACCGACGATCCGCGAAAGGCCGACCTGGATCTTTCGATTTTAGAAGACAGGCTCCAGGGCGGCCAGGTTTGCTTTGTCTGTGTGGAGATGAACAATAACGCCACGGGCGGGCACGCGGTGTCACTTGAGAACTTGAGAGAGACGGCGGCTCTGTGCCGCAAATTTCAAACGCCGCTTGTGGTAGACGCCACGCGGCTTTTGGATAATGCGCTACTTGACAATCCTGGGGCGGATCCATGGGATTATATTGCGGAAGTCTGTTCCCTGGCCGATGTGATGACAGCCAGTCTGGCCAAAGATTTTGGCGTGAATACAGGCGGATTCATTGCAACGGCTGATGAAGCGCTCCACAAGAATTTAACCCAGCTTGCCGCTATGTCTGGGAGTGGTTTGAATCACCATGATCGACTGGTAATGGCCCGGGCATTGAGCGATAGGGACGCTGTTCTGGCTGGGGTTCGCCAGCGAATCGATGCTGCGGAATCTATGTGGCGCATTTTACATGACGCGGGACTGCCTGTTGCCCGTCCGGCAGGCGCTCATTGTGTGTTGTTGGATGTGAAACGACTGCCTCAGGTTTCCGGATTCCAGAACCCTGTTCCGGCCTGGCTGGCCTGGTTATACGACAAAACCGGTGTTCGGGCGGGAGCGCACGGGGCAGGGCTGGGTCGAATGAAAGCCTATGAGGGTTTTGTTCGGCTGGCGGTTCCCGTTGGCCTGAGCCCGGATCAGGTGCAATCTGCGGCAAACGCCATTGTGGCGCTTCACCGGAGCAGCGATGTTCCGGTGGATCTGAAACAGATCAAGCGGGAACCTGGTCCTTTTGGTGAGATCATGGCCTCCTATGCGCCTCTTGAAGAGCCGCCCTCGGTCCAAGCGACTCAAAAGAATGAGCATCATGAACTTGAGCCCATTGCCGTTATCGGCATGGCCGGACGGTATCCCCAGGCTCCCGATCTTGACGCCTTCTGGGAGAACCTGGCATCGGGCAGGGATTGCATTTCGCCCATGCCAGTGGAGCGGTTGCGCCTTCGTCGGGAGTATCAACCCCATCCCTACGCGGGTAAACAGCCGGAAATAAACACCGGTGGGTTCATTGAGGATGTGGACAAGTTCGATTCACTGTTCTTCAGCATATCTCCAAAAGAGGCCCAGCTCATGGATCCTCAGGAACGTTTATTCCTAGAAACCTGTTGGGAGGCCATGGAGCACGCGGGATGTTTGCCTGGCCAGCTCTCTTCAAAACCCGTGGGCGTGTATGTGGGCGCTGTTTGGGCTCATTACCAGACTTTGGGCGCTGAAGCATCACGAGACGGGATTGCGGTTGCTCCCAATTCTTTTTTGTGGAGCATTGCCAATCGGGTATCTGCATTCATGGATCTGAGTGGACCCAGTATGGCAGTGGATACGGCTTGTTCTGCGTCGCTTACAGCAATACACCTAGCCTGTGAGGCATTGAGGAACGGCGAATGCGGCGCAGCCATAGCCGGTGGCGTGAGCCTGGATTTGCATCCCCATAAGTGGTTGATTACCCTGGCTGGCGGCGTGCTTGCGCCTGATGGGAGATGTCATGCTTTTGGGCGTCAGGCTTCGGGTTATGTGCCCGGCGAGGGAGTTGGCGCAGTCGTTTTGAAGCCGCTTTCTCAGGCGAAAGAGGAC
>JBNKOV010000650.1:0-3764 GCA_050294955.1 Holophagae bacterium | reverse complement strand
GGATTGACCCCCTTGAATACGAGATTGCCGTAACCCGAGCGGAAGCTCAGGTTCAGGCTGTTTCCGCACAATTGGTTGAGCTGGCGCTGGAGCGCGAAAATCTTGCGATGAGTTTGGATTTGGAGCAACAGAATCTGCGTCTGCTTGAGCGAGACTTTCGGCGAAACCTGGCTCTGGTGGGGGAAGGCTCCATTTCGGAGGCCGTAACTGAGCAGGCCGAGAGAGGCGTGTTGCGGCAAAGACTTCAAGTTCGCAGCTTAACCAACAGCCTTTCGGTGCTCCCCGCAAAGGAAGACCAGTTGAACGCTCAAAAAAAGCAAAACCAGGCATTATTGGAGGACGCTTTGAGGCGTCTTGAGAAAACCACGATCAAAATGCCTTACGATGGTCGTATCGCGCTCAGAAACGTGGAGCTGGGTCAAGCAGTAACTCCAGGCCTGGTTCTTGTTGAGGCCGATGGCATCCGCAAGGCCGAGATTGAAGTGGGGCTTGCATTGGATAAAATGAATGCCCTCATTAGCGGATCTACCATAGATCCTGCCCGGCTCACATCGCCTGAGGTATTTGAAAAGCTGGGGTTGAGCGCTTTGGTGCGAGTTAGCGCCATTGGCGACGGTGCGGTTTGGAAGGCGGCCTTCAGCAGGGTTAACGCAGGCCTGGACAGCGGCACTCGAACCGTGGGCGTCATTGTGTCTGTGGACGCGCCCTATCAAGGAATGCAGCCTGGAAAACGTCCCCCGCTGGTGAAAGGCATGCTTTGCGAAGTAGAAGTGATGGGTCCTTCCAGGCAAGCGCTTCTCATTCCTCGTTCGGCGCTACACGGCGGTCGTGTTTTCGTGGCGGATTCCGATAATCGTCTGAAAATTATAGAAGTAACCGTTGGAGCCCTACAGTCGGATTTTGTAGAGATCGTTGACGGCCTGAAAGGTGGGGAGCGCATTGTTATTTCGGATGTGTCGCCCGCTATTGAAGGCATGTTGCTTGAAATCCATGAAGATGACGCTGCTGTGGCGCAGCTTCAACAGATGGCGTCTGGGTTAGGGGGCGTTCGATGATCAATTTTTTCGCTAAACATCCCACCGCCGCGAATTTGTTGATGATTCTGCTTGCAGCCTTAGGCCTGTTCTCTGTGCCTAATTTAAAAAGAGAGACATTTCCGGACTTCACTGATCCTATTGTAACGGTTCGTGTTGTGTATCCTGGCGCGACGACGGTTGAGGTTGAAGACGCTATTTGTCGCAGGGTCGAAGATGCGGTTGAAGAAATCCCTTTCGTGGATGAGATTGTGGCGAGGGCTCAGGAAGGCGTAGCCGTAATTAATATTGAGATGGATCGGGAAGGAGAGTTCCAGAAGTTTTTGAGCGAAGTGAAAACGGCAGTGGAGGCCATCGACGACTTTCCCGATCAGGTGGAAAAGCCATTCATTGATACCGTTGGCGATACGCAACAGGTTGTTTCTATTGCAGTAATCGGAGACATGAGCCCGACTGATCTCAAGCAGTACAGCGAATCTCTGAAGGAGCGACTCCTCAGAGAAGACGAGGTTTCTCTTGTAACCCTTCAGGGTTTTTCCCAACGCCAGATTCGCATCGAAGTTCCCGCTTCCCGCCTGCTGGAACTGGGGTTAAGCCCAGTCGATCTGGCCAATGTGGTGTCTCGACAAAGCATGGACTCACCCGCTGGCATGCTGGAAACCCATTCTGGCAATGTGGTTGTGCGGCTGGTGGAAGAGCGACGCAATCCCATGGATTTCGAAGATCTGGTGGTAGCCAGCACTAAAACCGGCTCTCAGGTCCGCCTGGGTGATCTGGCCAAGATAACAGATCTCTTTGAATTAGAAGAGGATAAAATTATTTTTAACGGTAAGCGCGCCGCCATTTTGGGCGTGCAGAAAACCACCAACCAGGACGCTCTCACCGTCTACGACACGGTGGTGGACTTTGTACAGCGAGAATTGGAGCACGCGCCGGCCAGCGTGGATTTGGTGTTAACCCAAGATCTCACTTCAATTACAAAAGACCGTTTGAGCATGTTGCTGAAAAACGCCTGGCAGGGTTTGTTGCTTGTGTTTTTCACGCTCTGGCTATTCCTAAACGTGCGCTTGAGTTTCTGGGTAACCCTGGGACTGCCTATCTCGTTTTTGGGCGCCTTTTTCATCTTGCCCGCTTTGGGAATGACCATTAACATGATCACCATGGTGGGTCTGCTGCTGGCTCTTGGCTTGCTCATGGATGACGCCATAGTGATCGCAGAAAATGTGGCGTCTCATCTTGCCAGGGGACAGGACGCCCTGACTTCCGTTATCTCTGGGGTTTCTGAGGTTAAGGCCGGGGTTGTGTCCTCCTTTTTAACCACTGTCGCCGTATTTGGACCCCTCACCATGTTAACAGGCAATATTGGCCGAATTCTGCGGGTGATGCCGGTGGTGTTAATTACAGTCCTGGCTGTGAGTCTGGTGGAAGCCTTTTTAATTTTGCCAAATCACCTCGCCCATTCTCATAACGACAGCGGCTCGGAAAATCGTTTCAGGCAACGTTTTGACCGGGGCTTGGACTTTGTAAGAGAAAAGATTTTTGGAACCCTTATCGACTGGGCTGTGAAATACCGATACCTCAGCCTGGGTTTGGTTGGGTGCGCCATGTTGGTGTCCATTTCCATGCTCGCTGGCGGCGTGCTTAAGTTTCAGGCGTTTCCCAGCATCGACGGCAATGTGCTGGAAGTCAGGCTGCAATTGCAGCAGGGCGCGCCCCTGGAGCAAACTGAAGCCGTTGTAAACAAGGTTCTTGGCGCATTAAACGAGGTGAATCAGGAGTTAAAACCCAAACAGCCTGATGGCCGCGATCTGGTGGTGAACACCAATGTGCAGTTCAACACCAATAGAGACGCTGGCGTTGGCGGGTCTCATGTCGCCACGGTGAGCGTGGATCTACTGAATGCGGAGATTCGTTCTGGTTCCATAAAGCAAATAAAACAAATGCTTCGAGAGAAACTAGGGCACCCGCCGGATGTCATTGGCCTCATCGTTACAGAGCCAGCCCTTGGCCCAACCGGCAACCCTTTGGAGTATCGTTTTCATGGTCTTGCCTTGGCGGATCTTGAGAAGGCGGTTGAAGAAGCAAAAACCTGGATGGCGGGCTTCGACGGGGTCTATGATCTCCAAGACGACCTGTTGCCAGGCAAACCCGAAGTGCGCATCAGGCTTTCCGAAAGCGCCTTTGCTCTGGGCTTGAATACAGCCATGGTGGCCAATCAGCTTCGCGGAGCCTATCTGGGTGTCACCGCCGAAGAGATCCAGGTGGGATCTGAATCCTACGAAGTAGATGTGCGGCTGCCCAGGGTGGATCGGGACAGCATGGGCGATTTGGAGTACTTCCACATTACCCTGCCAGGGGGCGGTCAGGCCCCGCTGGGCACAGTCGCCAAATTGGAAACAGACGTCAGAGGCTACAGCAGAACCACCCGTTATGACGGCAGAACGGCTGTCACCCTTTGGGGAGACGCCGATGGTGACAAGATAAACGTAGCTGAGTTAAATGCATTGTTTCTCAATGAGTACGCTCCAAAATTGAAAGATCGATATCCGGGTCTGGAAGTCGATCAGGAAGGCGAATCCGCCGAATCCGGTGAAACCTTTGGTTCGGGTTTTTTCCTTGCCCTGTCCGTTCTCATTTTCATTACAGGAATGATCGAAACTCGCACCGTTGCCGAAGCAAGACGGTATGTGGGCGATGCTATTTCTCCTGTTATTAATGTCTTGGGGCAAC
>JBNKOV010000649.1:0-3769 GCA_050294955.1 Holophagae bacterium | reverse complement strand
GGACGCGTCCGTGGTTTGCGTGTCAACGACTGTGTCTCCGGGGCTTTCGTCTCCGGAGCCGTCTGCGTCATGGATCAGGTCCACGGTCACATTTTGGATGCCGCTTTCACCGACCTGAGCGCCGTCGCCGTTCACGTCTTCCCAAACGAAGTCGCCAATGGAGCCGGTCAGGCCGAAGCCGAAATCGAAGGAGTGGTTGTTCATGCCAGCGGAGCCGCTGGTGAAGGCCGCAACCGCCAGGCCGCCGGATTCCACGCCGTCGGAGTCGTGGAGATCATTGGCGCCGTTGTTGGCCCGAGTCATGGCGTAACCAACCAGAGCCGCTTGCGTGGGGTCGATGCGGATCTCGAAGGATGTATCCGTGGGGATGCCGCCCGCCACGTTGCCGTTGTTGAACAGGTAGTTGCCGTTGCTGTCGGTCTGAATGGTGACATTGATGCCTGCGCCTGATGAGAACAGGGTCACGTCGATGCCCGCAAGACCGGATTCGCCCGGATCTTGCACGCCGTTGCCGTTGGCGTCGTCCCAAACCCGGTTGCCAATCTCAATGGGCGCGGGGTCGCACATGGCTTCCAAATCGCCCAAACCGTTGGCTTTGCCAAAAAACGGACTGGGCGGACTGGAAGGACTGGGACCGTCGTAGACCCGCATGGCGCGGGCCAGGGCCGCCGTGGTGTTGTCGTAATGGTGAACGCCCGCGTCGTAGATCACGTTCGAGTTGGGCGCGCCCGCGTTGACGATGGGGTCGAAGACCGTAGTCAAAACGTTGGCGTGACCGGGAACCTGCGCCAAACCGCCCAGGGTGATTTCCATGTGAACCAGATTACTGGCGCCGCCCAGACGGAAGAACTCATTATTGTAGAATTCGCCGCCGCCCGGCCCTTCGCCATTGCCCGCGCCGGGAGTGGCCACGCCGCCGCAGGAACCGTTGCTCTCCATGGTCCAACCGCCCATGCCGTCGGGACAGGCCCGAAGCAGATCACCGGCGGAGATGCCCACAAACTGATCCGGGTTGCCCGCTGTATCCAGACCGTTTACGCCGGTCAAGTCGCCCATGCGGTCGCGGATGCCAACCACCATGGCGCCGTTGTCGAATTCGATGTCCGAGATCATGGGTTGGGCGTTCACGATGGTCAGCGTGAAGCCGAAGGGATTGTAGAAACCGCCAAAGGTTGAGGTCCAGGGCTGCCAGTCGCCTGGCTGGTAAAACGCGGGAAGCGCAGAGTTGTTGCAGTCCGCGTGAGACGCCCTGTTGGCGCAGCCTCGGCCGTAGTTCAGCGGGAAGCTGAGCACGTTGGTGAATGACGCTGCGCCCGGGTCGAACTCATAGACGTAACCCGCCAGATCCGCCCGGTCGCTGGTGCTTTCAGCCGAGCAGACAATGCCCACATAAACCTTGCCGTCCTTAAACTTTACAGCAAAAGGACGCACATCGCCGGGATCGCAGCCCGGAGGCGTGGGCACGGGATGGCGGCTGATGGCTCCGGCCGCTGGCGCAACCGGCGAGGTTCCAATGGGAATCTCATAGAGTTGACGGTCGAAAAGGTTCATCACATACAAGGTGGACTGATCGTCGGAAAGGTCCATGCCGCCCAAGGCGCTCTTGCCCACGGGATCCCACGAGGCCGCGTCTATGTCGAAATTGGTGGCGGCGGGATGGGTGTCCGCGCCAGCCGAGCCGGGGAATAACGTATTTAAATCCAAGAAGAGGCTAACCGATGCCGAGTCCCGGTCAATTCGATAGATGGCGCCCGGGCCGTTGGGGCCAAAGCCGGTGTGTCGCTTCATGTAAGCGCCCGCAAAAAGGCTCTCCGACGTGCCTTGATAGGCCAGGCCCCAGGTGGGACCGATGTCTCCAGCCGTCGCCTCTACACCATGGGCCGGGGTGTAGTCCGCAGGCGTAATGGAAGAACCGTCGTTGCCCGCAAGATAGGGGAACGAGACCAGCGCGTCCAGGGCCGATCCGGTTTGATCGCCAAAAATATAACAGTTTGTAGCCAGTTCGGGCTCTGCCTGACAGTAGTCGCCCGGGTTGTTGAGGCCCAAATCTATATTGGCGTCGCCGCTTTGGGCGAACACCACGGTAGAGCCGGAGTTGGGACCCGCAGGACCGGGCGCCAGCCAGGCCGGAACGCCGGTGAACTCCACGCGAATATCCACGCCTGCGCCTACCGAAAGAGCCGCTGAATAGGTTCCGTCTACGCCGCTTGTGGTGGAGCCCACAGCGGCTCCGGTGGCGTCGTAAGCTGTCACCGTAATGTTCTCAACCCCTGGTTCCAGTGAATCGCTGCTGCCGTTCGCGTTGTAATCCCGGAATACTGTACCGCTGATTGTCTGTGCTTTAAGACCCGCAGAAAGGATAAAAATCGATAAGGCCCAGAAAATGGGCGCACCACGACTAAGCATAGGACACTCCTTGCCATGCAAAAAAATAAATATGTATTACGTGATTGGGCTTTTTCGGACCGTGCCTAACCGGCAATCTAAAAATGGGCCATTCTCCAAGGCCGTGGACATTCTAGCAATGCCTGGATTGTACGCAGTGTAAATGTATTGGCGGGCGCTTGATACAATCGCATTTACACAAGCACGATGTATCGTCTGACGAGCATATATACTTCCGATTAAGAGGATTGGCTCTTGCGCCGAACCCATGGCCGCCAACATTTTAACCCTTCAGTCTGGATGCGAACCGCTCCCATTTAACCCAGGTGGCCAGGGAAAAGGAACCGTAAAGACTGTGGTTTAGGGGACCGAAAAAAAAATGACGCGCCTCTCCCGGAAACATCGATTTCCGTGGAAAGAAGCCGATCCAGTAAGCGAGATGGACCGGCTTCCTGGATCTTAAGAGGCCTTATCCCCGGTGGCGGCGAACCAGCGGAAGATAGCCGGAAGCACCAACAGGGTGAGCAGGGTAGAGGTGAAAAGCCCGCCAATAACCACCGTGGCCAGAGGTCGTTGCACCTCCGCGCCTGCGCTGGTGGCCAGCGCCATGGGCACAAATCCCAGAGACGCGGCCAGGGCCGTCATGAGCACTGGACGCAAACGGGTAATAGCGCCTGAACGGGCCGATTCAACCGGGTCCATGCCTTCCTCCCGATTGCGAATCATGCTCGCGGTGAGCACCACCCCGTTCAAAACAGCCACGCCCAACAACGCGATGAAGCCCACGCCCGCCGAAATGGAAAAGGGGTAGCCGCGCAGCAGCAGCGCGAAGATGCCGCCGGTAATGGCCAGAGGCACGTTCAGGAAGATGAACAGGGCCATCTTGCCCGAGCGGAACGCGCTGTAAAGCATGAAGAAAATCAGCAACAGCGCCAGGGGCGTGAGAATCGCCAGCCTGGAGGATGCGGCCTGAAGATTCTCAAAGCGACCGCCCCATTCCACAAACCAGCCCTGAGGCAACTGCCATTCCGCATCCAGCCTCGCCTTGGCTTCGGCCACAAAGGAGGCGAGATCGCGACCGCGCACCCCAATTTCAACCGTAATGCGGCGACTGGTGTTTTCCCGGCTGATTTGGGCAGGCCCCTCTTCAACCAGCACCTCGGCAACCTGGGAAATGGGAATCAGCCTTCTCTGGCCCTGTCCTGAGTGGGCGGCCACCAGTAGTGCGCCCAATTCGCTGGGATCGTCCCGGGACTCGCGGTTCAGGCGAATCTGGAGATCGAAGCGCTTGCGGCCCTCATAGACCGAACCAACCGGTTTCCCGCCAATGGCCTCCACCACGCCCAGCACATCTTCGGCGTCCAGGCCCTGGCGGGCTAAGGCC
>JBNKOV010000648.1:0-3769 GCA_050294955.1 Holophagae bacterium | reverse complement strand
GTGGCCTATGAGAAAGCGCTGCCCGTGGAACAATGGCCGGACCAGGTGGAAGTGGTTGAAACAAAAAACATCGACCAGCTTCTGAGCGAGGATCTTCTAGTGGTTGGTTCTCTCTACATGGTAGGACTATTCAAAAAATATTTGGAAAACAGCCAGGTTCAATGAAATAAGTCATTTGAATATGGCCTTAATTTTTTCCTCCAGTGTTTCGGGAGTCATGGGTTTAACCACATAATTGTTGACGCCTGCTTTGAGAGCTTCTATCACATCGGTCTTTGCTGCATTTGTTGTCACCATGAGAATGGGTACGGTTCCCTGCGTAGAGCGGACAGCCTTTGTAAATTCCAAGCCATCCATGTTCGGCATGTTCCAGTCGGTGACAATCAGATCGAAAGTGTTTTCAGCCATCCTTGCGAGACCTTCTTTGCCGTCGCCGGCTTCCACCAGATCTGAGTATCCTATTTTTTTGAGGGTGTTGGAAATAATCCGCCTCATCGTACTCGAATCATCAACAACCAATATTTTCATATAAACACTCCTATCATCCTATTATTCATCGTGAGATGGAGCATAATCTTGAGAGCCTGTTTCGCAAAATAAACCGAAAATGGGAAGAAAAAAGGTGATATTTTTATCCATTATGGAAACCCTCGTCAGATCGCGTTTATTTAATCAACAACAGGTCTTTAACCCCAATGAATGCCCAGGTATGGCTAGATGCGGGTTTTGTCGCCCTGGTCTAAAATATTGGACGGTTTTGGTGGCATCCCAAATCCGGAAACCATCTCTAGGCAGTTATTTCAAGGCTGCGGCTTTCAAGTCATGTCTTGGCGCTGATTTTGAAAAGACATGGTCTGTGGGTGGGAGAATTAAACCACCTGCCCGATAAAGTGTTCATGAGACTCAACAGATACAAGGAAAGGGAAATCGCATGATTCAGATTTCCCCAGAAAAAAGCGCGTAGGCTGAAAAAATTATTCCTTGCTCTCGTCGTCTGTGCTGATTACCGCCTTTGATTCGGCAGATTCGGATTCTGTGTTTCGCTTTCTACGGCGATGGGTTTTAACTTCATCTTCTTGTTTATACATGTACCGGATGCAGTGCTTCATGATCATGAGGTTGGGTTCTTTATGGCGATTCACCTTTAAGCACTGACGATCATACCATTCAATGTAACCCCGAATCTGCTCACCATCTTGTAGAATGATAACCATGGGTGTTTTGGTCTGCATCTGTTTAAGATAATAAAAGCTTTCTGCGTTGGTCTGTTCGGCGGGAATCTGTTTACGCCGGGCAGGACTCATACCGCTGGGTACGTTGGTGGATGAAAGATTGGGTTGAGGGAGATCCGGAGCCTGTCCCGCGCTCTCCTTCACTTCTTTGAGACTTGGACGAATTAATTTACGATGTGCCGTCATATCAGGACCTTCCGATTTGAATGATGCTTTAATTCCTTAGGAGTTCACGAGTTACACTTCTTTTGACAACCATCAAATGGCGCTTATAATAGATTAGCATTAGAATGGCTGTTGACATTGTAGCAGAGGTTGCCGCTTCATTTCAACGAAAACGATGAACTACGGACATTTTCTGATCCTGCCCGGAACAGCCAGTGGCCGAACTCCTAATCGAAACTCATGATTGTCAACCCGAACCCTGACTGCTAATTCAAGAAAAAGAATACAACCTATGGGTTTACTGGATTTTACACTCAAGCTATATGAGTCTCCTAAACTACTATAACCCATATGATTATATTAATCAACCAAAAATCCAAACACGCCAATGGTTGAATGGCTTTTCTGCATTCGCTGGGAAGATAAGATTCTTAATAAACGATGTTCCACAAGTTTTCTATCATGTTATATTTTGCCCAGTAATTATCTGTTTGAGATAGTGGCGCCTGCTCGATATTGATGCAATTTTCATAATTCCAATTCAGATCTGTCATCGATTGGGTACAATGTCTGGTTTCCGTTTTCTCTCGATTTCCATCCCAAACCGAAGCCCAATAATGTAAGTGTCTTTATATCAGTGACCTGATGCCGAATTCTCAGAATGAAGAAAAAAAGGAACGATTGTTGCTTCCTTCTAATAGGCCGATGATTGACCACGTATTTTCATCCCGTCGGTTCAGATTTCCATACTCAAGCTTGACTGATATCGTAAACTTGAGAGGTCGGAACTCGAGAACTGTCGAAGGGAATCCGTTGTTTTTCTCAATATAAGGAGCGCACAGAATGAAATGGATCTGCTTTTTGTTGGTGACATCGCCACTTTTGGCCACCAAAGAAGTGAATTTTATAAATATTGCGGTGGACCGGGAAGATGGAGCCCTATCCATTAAGGCGGAACCCCAGCCATTGTTCAGTTATCGCCTCTTGCGGGATGACAATTATACACTTGACCAGAACCAATACGATCTGGTCTTGGATGGCAGTTTCCGCCAAACCGCATTCCTGATGCGGACATTGGAAAGGAACCGGGGAACCCTGTACGCTGGTTCAAGCGGCAGTCCCTATTATGTTCTCAGGTTCTCGTTTGACCTGGCTCTTCGTAAGAATACCGGTGATATTATTGAGAGGAAAAAGTACTCGGTGAGAGTTGGTCTGGATCCGGAGGAGGATACAGGCATCATTTTCTGTGAGGAAGACAACATCACCCATAAATTTTCCATTAGCAAGCTAAGCGACTCAAATGAATATCGCAAGTTCCTAAAAAACATGGTCTTCCCATTTGAAAAAGTGAACATGGCCCTGCCTTCCGATTCTCAATATCTGGTGGATCTCTACTACTCCTGGCCCAGACAATACCAGAAAGACGATAAATTGTTGGATCTGTTCCCTTCTCTCATTCTATGGGATAAGGGCGGAATCAAGAAATTGGATGTTCATTTGGGAACAACCTACTGCTACAAAAAGGGCGATGAATGGATCCAGGTGCAATCTGAGTTTTTTAAGTCAATTAAAGACTCCGTGGAAACCTATACCGAGGTCCTGAAAGCGGTGGACGAACTGGATCCCGAAGATTACATCCCCATGCTGGAAGAGTACGTTAAATTGTCTCCAGGGGATAAGAAAGCACTTAAGCTTCTGATGGATAAATACTTGGCGGAGGGAATGCATACGGAAGCCTACGATTTGATTGTTCGGTTTGAGCCCTTCTTTGCCACCATACGAGAGGGCATCACCAACAAACAGGATCTGGCGAGGAAAGCTGAGAAGAAACGGAACCAGTTGAGAGGCAAAATGAATAATTTCACTAAAGCCTCCAATGTTGTTTTAAAAATTGTCTCTCCCGTTGAAGACGACCTGGTCACCGGAACCACGGATCTTATTTTTACCCTGGAAGGGGATGAGTCGCCTATTCTCCTAATTGAGTGCTACATGGACAGTGAGAAGATTGGGGAGATTTCAGGACCCCCTTACAAAGTGCCTTTCTCAGTGGATGGTTCTTATGGATTGAAACGACTGTCAGTGACCGCCTATTTCGAAAATGAAACCTTCCAAAAAGACGAGGTCCTTATCGAGACTATTAAAGTTGATGAACAGCAACGCGTTGGCCTTGTTTCGGTTCGTGCAACTGTATTCAACTCAATGGGAGATGGCGGCAAGCCTTTAACCAAAGAAGATTTTGAGGTTAAGGAGAACAAGGTTGAAAAGAAGATAGAGCATTTTCAGAAGAGTGAGGCCCCGCTCCGCCTGGGCATCCTTCTTGACACCTCCATTTCCATGGTCGGAGAAAAGCTGCACCAGACCCAATACGCCAT
>JBNKOV010000647.1:0-3785 GCA_050294955.1 Holophagae bacterium | reverse complement strand
AAAACCTGCTGTGTCGAAAGTTATGTTAAAGGCGCCGTCCTCCGTGGTTTCGATGTTCTGGGGCGCTCTTTGATTGCGGTGCCTGGTTCCGCCCCGTACTGCCGTGACGCTGGCGGCTTTATCTAATGGCTTACCATTATAAAAGAGCTGAAATTGGGCTTGTTCTCCTACAAATAAATCGTTGGGGTGTGTTGCGCCGCCCAGCTCTAAACCTACGCCGGTGGGCGCCACAGCTTTGTTATTTGGGGAGTTCAAGGTAACAAAGGTTTCCACCCGGGATGAGGACATCCAACGCACGATGTCGGTTGCGCCTTCAGGAATATCCGCTTCCGTTCGTCCCCGTCCCCTGGAACCGTCTTTCTTGCGAAAAGTGATCATTAAATGATCGGGGTGGACCAGGCCCACTCGGTAGGTTCCAGATTGTTTCATAGCCAGATCTGCCGCGGAAAATCGAGAAAACGCTTGCCAGATATTCTCTGTCGCCACTTTCCCATCCGGATCAATCACTACAGGGGAAAGCGCTGCAAAGAAGCCCTTTAGAGACGGCGGAACAACCCCGCTCCCGTTGTCGCCAAAGGGTCGATCCGCATGGAATATATCGTTGGAAACACTGGAAATAAATGAAACATTGCCCTCATCGCCCGACAACACAGTGTGGCTGGGCAAAATGAATCGATCATGTGCCTTCAAATTACCCATGAAAAGTAGACAGAATACTGCAAGGGAAAAAACACGCATGACATCACCTCAATTAATTTTTATCTCGATCTTGCCCAACTCACCCTCGCCAGCCAGGGTGAAGTGTTGGCTTTTGCCGGCGCCCATGAGAAGTTTCTGTTTCAGAAAATCCCGCCCGCCTTCTTCTCTAACAGCCTCAATATTCAGGCTGTACTCACCGTGGGGCAGTGGATTTCCCTCTTTATCTTTCACATCCCAATTGATGGTGTAAGTCCCAGGTTTGCGGGTCGCTCCAGACATGCCGTCATATGGAGGTTGAGAATCTCTTCCCAATTTGCGCCACCATTGGCGTAAGTCCTTCAGCCATTTATCACCTTCATGCCAGACAGCGATGGTTTGAACGCCGTCGCGCCCCGTGGTTTCCAACCATATGGCCACATAGGGACGGTGATAGGGTCTCACGTCCAATGAGGGCAGCTCCAACTCCAAAGTTACTTTTTCCACTGTTTCAGGCGGTCCAGAAAACAGAAGAAAGGCCAACAGATACGCCATCATTATTTTATCTCCTTTATTTAATTCAATTTAGGAACCCAAGCTAGATATAACAACCAGGGAAACAGAACGCCCAACAAAACAAAAACCAATCCATGGATTCGCCACTTCGCCTGTTGAAAGAGTATGATCAGGCCAGAGAAGGCCATTAGGATCATGAATATCGCAGAAATATCGATGACCCATGACCAGGCGCCGCCGGTATGGCGGCCCTTGTGGAGATCGTTGAGCAGCGCGAGAAGCGTTCCCTCTTGATGTTCCACCCGCATTTCCTGATCATCCACTGAGAAGGTGACCATGGCGTAACCCGCTGGCAGTGGATAATCGAAAATCAATTCTCCAAACTCCCGATCAATGTCAATTTTGCGAGGATTGGTTAGTCCCAGGCGGTCTGCAACGAAGGCCTCCAATTTTGCAAGAGGCGGGTCCTGGTCTTGATCCATCTCTCCCAGTAAGCCTATTGGAAGTGACTCCGACGAGGTGTTATAGTCTCCCTCGTGCTGGAACCAGGAGAGATGATTGAGCAACAGGCCCGTGAAACTAAAGAAGATGAGCAAACCCAGCAGGGCCGTAGACAAGTAAACGTGAACCCAACGAGTCAGATTAAATATCTGCCTTGCCCTTTTGGATTTCGTCCACTGCCAACCCCTGCCGGTCTGCTTTATCCTCAGTTTCTCCGTCCTGATGTCTTCCCTGGTCATATCTTTAGAACCGATAGGACAGGGTCGTTTTTATATTGCGTCCTGGCTCATAGTCCACCAGATAAAGGTCGCCAAATCTGGGATGGGCCGAAATGCCGGTTCGAGAGGATTGAGAGGCATAGTACTTGTCGAATAGGTTGTCTACTCCCAAGGTTAGAGACAATCCAGCTAGTTGATGAGGGGTCCAACGGAAAGACAGGTTGTGAACGGTGTAGCTGTCCTTTGCGTTGTTCAAGGTGGCCCCGTCCAAGCTGAGATCGGCCTCTACAGCGTCTACATGGAGGACATCCCAATGGAATGTGAGATCTCTAGCAACCCAACGATAATCCACGCTTGCGCTGATGTCGTCGCCTTGCTGACGGTCTCTTCTCGCACCATCCAGACTTTGGTATTCTGGCGAGGCGCTGAGTTTGCTATCGGCCGATGAATAGCTGACCAGGGTTCGCAATTCGCCCAAATCGTAACCGACAAAGGCTTCAAAACCGTCAACTCGCATATCGCCGACATTATCTTTTCCCCTAAAACCATCGTCTCGCCTGGCGTAATCGTAGATGTAGTCATCGATATCGGTTTGGAAAACCGTCATCCCACTGGAGAACCGCCCCACGTTTGTTTTGTCGCCTCGCCAGGTCAGGCCAACCTCGGCATTTAACCCGGTCTCTTCGGAAATATCTGGGTTGGGAGTGTCGTTCAAACCAGCTCCAACAAAGACTTCACCAATTTCAGGGGCTTTAAACAATTGGGCGCCGCTGACCGTTGCAAACAGATTTTTTCCGAAACTGTATTCCATAGCCAGGGCTGCGGTGAACTGGTCGTAATTGGCGTCTGTAACTGCAGAATCCAAATTAACCTGCTCATATCGGACGCCAGGGACCAGGGTGAAATTGTTTTCCCATTGAATGCGATCCTCCAGATAGACCGCAGTGCTGCGAGATTTTTCAGAGGAAGCAGACGATCCGTCAGTTGTATAGCGAGTCTCGTATTGAACCAAATTCACACCGTAGTTCAATTGATGGGTAAGGCCATTGCCTAAAATGGTTCTCGCCAAAAGGTTGACGCCGGTGTTTTCCGCATCGCCTTGGATGATGGAAGCACCGCCAAAAACAGCGGCGACACCGCTTTCGTCTCGCCAGAGTTGGCTTTCATTCTGGTAGGCCGTAGCGTCGAAGGTTGTGCTGCCTCCCAAATAGGCATTGTAATTCAGGGTTAAAGTATCCCTTTTGAATTCGGTTGGGTAGACCAGGGGCAACCCCAGATTCTCGGCGATAGCGAGATCGGTGGCAAGACCCATATCGGGTCGGTAACTGTAATCGCCGCTGTCGTCGTAATGTTCGAAACCTGCTTCAAGCCGCTGATTTGTTCCAAAATTCAGACCGAATTTAATCAATGTGTCTTGCAGCTCTCCTTCATGGCCACGAACCTCCCCATCGGTTCCTGGAATGGTGGCGCCCTGGGCGTCGGTAATTCGACCCCCGCCTACTTCATAGTTGGAGCGATCCACGAAGTTGTGGTAAACCATGTAGTCAAAACTTTGTCCCAATTTTCCGTAGCCTGCAGCAGAATAACCTGTTGATGCGTTGTCACCATGGGACCCCAGGAGTCTGGCTCCAAAGGTTTGATCCGGCCTAAGCAGGTCGGAAGCGTCTTTGGTTTCAAAACGAACCGTTCCGCCCAAACCGCTTTGAACCACGGAGTTCTTTCCCACCTGAATATCCACGGACTTCAGGATGTCCGCGTGGATTTGGAGATTGCCCATGTGGTGGTACATGTAGGTATTCTGGTTGGCGCCGTCAATATCGATCCGAAGATCTTTATCGTCCATGCCGCGAATGGTAATGCGCTGGTTCAGGGAGT
>JBNKOV010000646.1:0-3785 GCA_050294955.1 Holophagae bacterium | reverse complement strand
GCGTTAAACGACGCGCTTTCCCTGGTGAAACAGGCCGATATTATCACCGCCCTGTCCCTGGAAGCGTTGAAGGGATCTCGTATGGCCTATTACGAGAAAATCCACCTCGCCCGTCCCCATCTCGGACAACAGCGTTCCGCCCGGAACTTGTGGCGGTTGTTGGAAGAAAGCGAGATCATGAAGTCTCATACGGATTGCGGCAAGGTTCAAGACAGCTATTCCCTGCGCTGCGCCCCTCAGGTACACGGCCCGGCGCGGGACACCCTGGACCATGCCCGAAGGGTGTTCGACATTGAAATCAACAGCGCCACAGACAATCCCATGGTCCTGTCCGAGGAGAACCGCCTCATCAGCGGCGGCAATTTCCATGGTGAAAGTCTGGCCATGGTGTTTGATTTCGCAGCGATTGCCATGGCCGAGGTCGCCGCAATCTCTGAGCGCCGCATCGAACGCTTGTGCAATCCCGATCTTTCCGGGCTTCCCGCCTTCCTGGTTAAAAACGGGGGCCTGCATTCCGGGTTCATGATCGCCCATGTCACCGCGGCGGCCCTGTGCAGCGAAAACAAGTCCCTCTGCCATCCCGCTTCCGTGGACTCCATTTCCACATCCGCCGCCAAGGAAGACCATGTTTCCATGGGAACCATCGCGGCTCGCCAGTTTCGCGATGTGGTGAAAAACGTATCTCATGTCCTCGCAATTGAGCTGCTTGCGGCCGTGCAGGGCTTGCATCTGTTAAAGCCTCTCAAACCAGCCCTGCCTTTGCTGCCCGTGGTCCAAAAAGTAGCCGACTGGTTTGAACCCTGGGACAAGGATCGGTTTATGGCCCCTGAAATAAAAAGGGCGCAGTCGCTTATACATTCCGGCGCATTAATAGAAGCCGTAGAAGACCAAATTGGATCGCTGGTATAATTTATCAAGGGTTGGGATCATCCCTGACCCGCCTTTTTAGGAGAAGGGCATGAAAAGCAGTATTCTATTAATCGAGGACCGCAAGGGCCTCCGTCAAGTTTATGCGGACTTTCTCAAACGCAACGGACACCAGGTTACCGAGGCCGGATCTGCCGAGGAAGGCCTTAAGGCCATGGAGGATAAGGAATATCATCTCATCCTTACCGACTACATGCTTCCGGGCCAGAACGGCATGGATTTTCTGCGAGCGCTGAAAGAAAAGGAACCGGACTATCCCATCATCATCATGACCGCCTTTGGCGAGGTGAAGCTGGCCGTTGAGGCCATGAAAATAGGCGCCTTTGATTTTCTGGAGAAACCTGTGGATCTGGATTATTTGGAGTTAGTGGTGGAACGAGCCCTGGATCATCGCAGACTGCGCCTCGATATCTCCTTTAGAGAATCCAGAGCCTTGAATCAGAAAACGCGCATTATTGGCGAGTCTCCCAAATTGAAGCAGGCCCTTGCCCTTGCTGAGAAGGTGGCCCCTTCAGACACCAACTGCCTCTTGTTGGGGGAATCTGGCGTGGGCAAAGAGCTTTTCGCACAATTTGTCCATGAGAAATCCCATCGCTCAAAGGGTGCAATGGTTTCCATCAACTGCGCCTCCATTCCCCATGAGCTCATTGAAAGCGAACTGTTTGGCCACGAAAAAGGCGCTTTTACCGGGGCCGTGGCGAAAAAAATCGGCCTGGTGGAGGTGGCCGACGGCGGCACCATCTTCCTTGATGAGCTGGGTGAAATGCCTATCGACCTTCAACCCAAGCTGTTGCGGGTTATCCAGAGTAAGGAATTCTTCCGAGTGGGCGGCAATAAAGTGCTCAAATCGGATATTCGCGTGGTTTGCGCTACCAACCGGGATCTGAAGGCCGGGACCAGGGAAGGCTGGTTCCGTGAAGACCTCTATTACCGCCTGGCTGTGTTTCCCATCGACCTGCCTCCGCTCAGGGAAAGAAAAGAGGACTTGCCCATCTTGTGCAAATGGTTTCTTGAAAAGAAGGGCTCCCCAGAGGTGGCCCCTGAGGTTTTAGAAGCCATTCAAAACTACAGATGGCCGGGCAACGTGCGCGAATTGGAAAACGTCTTGGAGCGCGCCGTCATACTCAGCCAGGGCGGGCGACTGGAGTTAACCCATTTTCCCGAAGAAATCTTCCGCACGGACGGCGCCGTGAGCCTTAATTTCCAAATCCATCTCGATCGCCCCTTTAAAGACAATCTCGATCTTGTGGAGGAACAGTTAGAGCGCCGCTTTATTGCTCTTGTGTTGCGCGACGTGAAAGGAAACCGGGAACAGGCGGCCCGTCGCCTTGGCATTTCCGTCAAGACGCTCTATAACAAAATGAGGGCCTATGAAATAGAACTCTGAGTTTTTTTCATGTCTTTCACTGTTCAATAAACGCAATGCCCTCGGGTTTCGTTGATAAGAGAGCCCGGCGCAACACATCAACTCACCGCTAAAACGCGGATGTCCTCAGTATGAGAAGACGTGTTGCCCGGGTAAAACGCATGTGGCGCGTAAAAGAGTAAAAGTTATAATGGCTTTAACAATCAGCTAAATTCACCAATTAATTCTTGTTTCTGTTGAACAATCCCTTGAAGGGATTGCCGCCTTCTTCTTCATCGCCGCCCATCATGTCGATCTCCTCATAATCTGAGGGGATGACAAAGGTGTCCGCCGAAATGGACATCTTCTTCAGTTCCGTAACGGTAGTGGTGGTAACGGTGGTGTTCTGGTCCTTGACCTTGGTCTTCTTCTTGTTGTAGGACTTGACGGTGGAGCGGGTGACGCTTTTTAGTGGAAATCCCTGGTTTTTGGACATTTCCGCTTTAATCAGCTTATCAAGCTCCTGGTTGCCTGAGGAAGGCGGTTCCTGTCTCAGCCACACGTTCATGGCGGCGTCCTTCAACTTATTGGTCACCCACATTTCCTGGATGCTTTCAGTGGACTGAGAGCGCCTCATGCCAAACACCTTTACTTCCAGGTCGTAGGAGGTTTTGTATTTGTAGCGTGTGGTAGAGTAGCCCAGCATTTTATCGCCGCTGCTTTTTTCCAGTTGTTCCACCTTGAGGTTGGAGAAGGTCATGTCCACCATGCCTTTCATGGATTCCATCATGCTGCCCGCAAGCACCAGCATTTGGTTGAGATCCCACTTCATGTAGGTCTTTTCTTTGGGGTCCACCAGGTACATGGTCTTTCCTGCGTCGGTGGTGATAATGTAGGACCCGCTTTTCGCCGTGGGGTTGTTGCTCTCTTCGAAGAGAATCTTCGCCTTGTCGCCGTCTACCCAGGAAGTGACCTCTGTGTCGGCTCCCTGTCCGTCGGATTCGGTGACAGCTTTGTAGAAAACGCCAGCTCTCAAATTCAGCGCTGACAATAGAATTAAACTTAAAATAATCCCGTGCTTCATATCGTCCTCCTCAAAGGTGATCCATGCTCTGTTGTGACTTTTTCTCATTTGTTTTCAATGAGATGACAATCTATAGGAAGCAATATAGGGCGCTCCCGGATAGGTAAGTGGAGCGACGTCCCCCATTATCTCATAAAACTTGGGGCAACCAATAATTTCAGGCCGGCGCGTTCGCTTTTGCTTGATCTTTGGGCCGGAACCCGATAGGTTAGCCATGAGGAGGGACGTTATGAATTTTAAGAAATGGTTTGTCCTCTGTTTGGGCATGCTGATGTTGGCGGGTTGCGCTACCGAAACCGTTACCACGCAACAGACCATCGCCGAGCAGAAAATTAAAAAAACAGGTGAAAACGATACGTTAACCATCACAATGGTAAAAAATCCTGATATCGTCGCATCGGTTGCTGCAATGAAACAAAATCGACCATT
>JBNKOV010000645.1:0-3785 GCA_050294955.1 Holophagae bacterium | reverse complement strand
GAAATGGGCGTAGCCCTGGTGGACATAGGCGCTGGAACCACCAACATCGCCATTTTTGAACGGGGCAGCCTCTGGCACACCGCCGTCGTTCCCGTTGGCGGCTACAACTTCACCAACGACATCGCCATTGGCCTGCGCACGCCCATCCCCGACGCCGAAAAGATCAAAAAGAAATACGGCTGCGTTTTAACCAGTTACCTCGACGAAGACGCCATGTTCGAGGCCAGCGGCGTAGGAACGCCCAAGGTGAGAATGGTGCCTCAGCAGGCCCTTGTCAACATCCTCCAGCCCAGAGCCGAAGAACTCTTCCGTCTGGTCCATGAAGAGATCACCAAAGCGGGATACGAATCGGTCATTAACGCCGGATTGGTCATCACCGGCGGCGGCTCCTTGCTCACCGGCATCCCCGAAATCGCCGAACTGGAGTTCGACCTGCCCGCAAGACTGGGCAAACCCACCGGCATTGGCGGCCTGGTGGACGTCGTCTCATCGCCCGCATACGCCACCTCCATCGGCCTCATCAAATTCGGACTCAGCGAAGAAGCAAGCGGCAGTCGCCAGCAGGAAGCAGGGGTCAAAAAGCTCTACAAACGGCTCAAAGACTTCTTCATGGCGGACTTTTAAGCCCCGCTCACTGCCCCACAAAGATAAAAAAATGGCCCGCTGTCTGGTGACAGCGGGCCATTTCGTTTACTTCACAATGGCGTCGATTGTGCCAGAAGAAATGGGGTGGTAACCCGGACGGGCCTTCTTATAGATCTTGCGACCCATCTCCCGCGTTTCCGGATTCTCCTGCATCGCCTTATACAGCGGCTTCAAAAACTTGCGCCTGCCCTGACGGGTCAGAAAATCTTCCAGAGCCCCAAAGGCTGGCTCATAGTTGTTGCGAATGCAATGCTCCAGCCAGGCAAACAGAATCTCCGAATTGCCCGCTTGGGTGAAATGAAAGGTTTTATCCAGAAAGTCCATCTTCTCGCGAGGCATCTCGCGAGGTAGATTATTCAGGAAATCCAGCCATTCCGCCGTAACCCAAGCGTCCTTTTTAACCCCGCTCAAATCGCCGGAATCCATAAACGCCTTCGCAGCAGCCTTCGTTTTGGCGAACTTGTCGGAATGGGGAACCACCAGGTTGCTGGGAATGCCGCCCTTATAAATCCACTCGTCCACCTTTAACTCGGCCCACAGAGCCTTGTCGCCCTTGAACAGCTCCTTATCCAGGAACGCCTTGAACACATCGGTGGTAATGCTTTGAAACGCATGGCCGTCGAAGTACTTCCTCAGAAACACATCGAACGTCTTACGGCCAAAATGGGTCTCCAGCATCAGCAGAAAATTAGCGCCCTTCTCATAGGGGATATCGGAAAAGCCATCGTCGGGATCGCGTCCCTTAAGGTCAATAAACAGAATATTAAAGCCTGGCTCGTTCTTCTCAAAATCGGCCACCGTGTTGTACAGATCCCGTTGCCCAAGAAGCTTTTGCATGCGCGCGACATCCTCGCCGTAAAGCTCCTCCACAATCCGCCGTTCGAAATAGGTGGTAAACCCCTCGTTCAGCCAGAAATCCGCCCAGGTGGCATTCGTCACCAGATTGCCGGACCAGGAATGGGCCAGCTCGTGGGCCATCAGGCTCACCAGACTGCGGTCGCCCGCAATAATCGTAGGCGTCGCAAAAGTGAGAAGCGGGTTTTCCATGCCGCCAAACGGAAAGCTGGGCGGCAGCACAATCGTATCCCAACGACCCCAGCGGTACTTGCCCGCAAGCTTCTCGGCCGCTTGAACCATGCGCTCCATATCGTCAAATTCCCAAGCCGCCTTCTCCAGAACAGCAGGCTCCGCATAAACGCCGGTACGATCTGAAATCGCCTTAAACGACAGCTCTCCAGCCGCCAGAGCAATTAAGTAGGGCGGAATAGCCAGAGGCATGTTAAAGCGGAAAATGCCCTGCTCTGGCGCGTGAGTCCCATGCTCCGCGCCCATCACAGCCGTCAAACCTTTGGGCACGCGGATTGTAGCGTCAAAAGTTACGCGAATGCCGGGACTGTCCATGCAGGGAATCCAGGTGCGAGCCAGAATTGACTGGGACTGGGTAAAAAGAAAGGGATGTTTCTTAGAGGTGGTCTGTTGAGGCTCCAGCCACTGAACAGCGCCAGCGCTCGGGTCCGTAATATAAGACACCACAACCTTTTCAGGACGGGCGCCCGCGAGGTGAATGCGCAATCGCTCACCCATGTAGCCCCGTTTGAGATCCGTATCGTAAACAAGCGAAGCGTCTCCCGCCTTCACCGAAAGAATCTTCATGGCATTGATATCCAGATCCAAGTACTGGGGCGTTTCCGTTGAGGAGGCGTATTCCAAAGACAGGGCGCAGGAACCCTTGATCTTTTTCTCCTGAAAATCCAACTCAAGATCGAGAGACAGATGGGTCGGTCTCACCTCGCTGGAGTTGCCATAGGTGTGATGGTCGTCAAATTGAATAGCAAACATAAATAATCCCAAAATCAGCATTCTATATTCCTTCCCGGGTCGGGTCTGGCGATCTCCCGCCCGCAGAGTCCATTTTACTTCGGTTTACCCGCAGGTCAAAGCATATGATCACCTGGGAGGTCGGCGACGCAGGCCAAACCGCCCCCTGCATTTCATACGCTCAAAAAAGGATTTACACTTAAAAGCGCTGACAGAGACAGGCCGAACCGATTATACTAGAGAAAACAATGGTGGCGAAGTCCACAAGGAGAGATGTAAATCTGGCGGCGCTACGAAACGATAATTCTGAGCCATTTCAACAGAAATACAGCCCGGGAAAAATTCATGCCTAAAAAAATGCATATTTTCTTTGTTCTACCCCACCGAGATTGTTAACATGGTTACGACGCGTCTAGAGTCAGATTGGTACACAGCAGGTTTTGCTGCATATCATCCACCGAAATCATTTTCCAGAGGAGAAAAACGCAATGGAAATCCTGCTCTGTTGCCTATTTGCACAGGTCACTTTCGACTGGCAGCCTGAAGTTCGATTGAACGTGCCAGCCACCGCCTCGCTGGAACGCATTACCGTTACGCCCGATTCGATCATCATTCGAAACGAAACCACGCAGGTTGTTCATATTCTCGACAAGGCCGGTAAGATGAAAGCCGAACTGGGGACAGGGGTTGGCCCCAAAATCTCAGTGCCTTTTCAGGTATCCTGGATGCCCAAAACCAAACGGTACTTTGTCTACGACGCAGGACCAAGAACCGTGAGCGTCTGGGACGCGGACGGAAACCACCAGGAATTGAGAGAAACCGGGTTTGATTACTTCTTCGAAATGGGGCGGCTCATTCCGGTCAAAGGCGGCTTTATCTCATCGGTTTCACTGACTGAAGGGCGGTACCTGGTAGGAAAATTCACCAACCAGTTCAAGCCCGTCAAAAGCGTCTACGAGCTGATGGACGACAATCTGGCGGAGATGTCCACGGCCCTCCGGGTCACCTATGTCGCCAAAGTGGACAGCAATCAGGGCCCCCTTATCCTGGCCATTCAAAAGCTGGCGAAAGACGTCCAAATCTTTGACTCCAATTTAGAGTTCATCAGGCGCCAGACCTTGGACACCAACGGCTGGAAGGCCGCCAAAATGAAGCGATTGGAAAAGGTCTCTCAAAACCCCAAGGCCCTGAAGCGGTATCGCAGTTCCTATTCCGACATCGCCGGAATGGAAGCCTTGTACGGCAGTGTCTTCATCATTGGCATCCGAAACCTGAAAGACCCGGAAACCTACACCTACGGCTGCTACGACGCCGCCAACGGC
>JBNKOV010000644.1:0-3787 GCA_050294955.1 Holophagae bacterium | reverse complement strand
GAGGACTCATTCTCAATAAATAGAGAAACAACAATGGTTTAGATGTAGCATCCTACCGAAAACGGAGCCATTAACTAATTAAATTAGTGAATCACTTTATTTTTTTTAAAAATGACTTGAGTGTATTTTTGTTCACCGAGGATGGCTCTCCATGATAGTGTTGTTCAAAGGCACCTTTGCCGATGGCCCCAGCCAGTTTTGCTCAAGTTCAAAAAGATTTTGAGATTGCCTGTTGGGATTTGGTTCCTCAACTTTTTTAGGGCCGATACTTCAATCTGTCGAATACGCTCACGGGTGACATTCAACTTGTTTCCGATTTCCTCCAAGGACATTTCACGAGACAAAAGCCCAAATCTTAAGCGAAGAACCATAGCTTCCCTTAAAGAAAGCCTGGAGAGGGTGGTCTCAATCTCATTCTTTAAACTCTTCAGTTCGACTGCTTCATCTTGGGGGGTATCCGTCTCATTTCTAAGTATATCTTTCAAATGAAACTCATTTTCTCCCAAAGGCGTTTCTATTGAGATCGATGGGAGGGATGCTTGGATGATTTGGCGGGTCTTTTTCAAATCCATGCCGATTTCATTGGCCACATCTTCTGGTAATGGCTGCCTTCCCAAATCATGAAATAGGGCGGAATAGACCTTCATGACCTTTCTTATCTGGGCCTCAAAATGAATGGGAAGCCGCACTACACGAGTTTGCTCTTGGATTGCTCGGGCTATAGACTGTCGTATCCAACTGTTCGCATAGGTCGAGAACTTGAATCCCTGCTGATAATCAAACTTATCAACAGCCCTCATCAGACCAAGGTTTCCCTCTTGAATTAAATCGTCGAGTGGCAATCCACGGTTTACATATCCTTTTGCGATGGAGACTACTAGGCGGAGGTTGGCCTCTGTGAGTTTTTGTCTTGCATCGTTTGTGATAGCTATGCCTTTTCTCATCTTAGAGTAGGCCAACTTAAAGGCGGCAACGGGTTGGGAATGGGCGAGCCTGTCCATTTCACTTAAAAGTTCCATGGCTCTTTCATCCAAAGCCTCTTTCTGACATTTAAATTGGGGCATGTTTCTTTTTTCCCGGGTTCGCTTTAGGCGATTCTCAACTTGTAAAAATGCAGTGTATTGATTTTCTATGAATTCAATTAAGGTTGTTGCTATATCGTTTAAGTCCAATATGCTCCTCATGAGCCAAGAGGATCGAACCTGTTGCTTTACAAAATGGGCGTATTTCGATGGGTCAATCTCACCATTTTCGGTTAATGAGTCCAAATTCTCCTCTAAGGCCCGAACCTTTTTCTCGGATTCTAAGAGTTCCTGGATCAGATGGGAAAGGCGTTGGAAGTAGACAGAGCGCTCCTGACGTCTTTTTGCACTCTGTCGCTCAGGATTCAAGTCTTTTACTGGTAAGGCCAAAAAATCCTTTACTAGGATTCTGAATCGCGAAAGCGCTTTAAAGGTAATCCTTCTGCCTTTCTGGATCTGTTTCGCAAAAAGTACTTCGCCCTCCTTATCCAGAGTCTTGTGTGTTCCCGTCAAATTTTGGAAATAGAGATCGATGGAATTGTTTGGGGGGGCTTGAGGGCGTGGTTCTAGACCAACACCTTTGCTCTGCTGTGCTGTGGTTGGTCGTAATGGCGGGTTTATCATTGAGTCATTCCTTGATCTATCCGTTCTATTCCTCGGCTCTTCTGTGACCCTGTCACATTGACAAGAGACTCAGATAAAAGGCGACTGCCCTCCTGTCTGCAAAGGGGCAGCCGCCCGTGTGGTCCTTCATTCGCAACAAACTGTTGGCGTTTGCTCTGGAAAGGAACCACGTAATTCATAAAAAAATGCCGTGGGACGAGTTCACGTCCCACGGTAAAAAAGAAAAAGTCGCCAGGACTCTTTGCAACTCCGGAGGAAGTACGATTAGAATAGCCTGAAGACCTTCTCCTACTGGAATTCCCAGTTCCAGTGGTATCGCCATCAAGGGCCGAATAGGAGAAACCAGATTGGACAGACGCAAAAATTGCCTCTTTTGCTGTTTGATACGATCCAAAAGGGCGCCACCTCTTTTTTGGAGTATCCAAGCTGGGAAGGCCGGAACATGGGCAAGCATGTCCCGACCCTGAAAGGGCAGCCGCGTAGATCACAGAGGAAGAACCCGCCCTTTCAATTGGATACGCGCAGCAACTTGGAGGCAATGCTTGGGTTGTCGCAAAGACTTGGAAGGTTGCTGCGCGTAAGTTGGAACCCAGGCGTTGAGTTGCACGATTCTCAAACGCTAGGGCGACGGCTTTTCCTAAAAACGCCGTCAGATTCGGTTTCATCGAAGAGGTGGTTCTACCTCCGCGATGGAAGACGTGATTCCGTCTTTTTAAATACTTTTCGGGCTTAAAGTAGTTTAAGCGACTTGCTTGAAGGTGGGTATGTAAGGTCATGCTGAGGTGGCGCCTCATTGGGAACCCTCCTTCATTTTAAAAAGATGAGGGAAAATGATTCGATGAAGGTCTTCAAGGGGGGTGGGAAACATGCTCCCTTCACGACGCATGATTTCATGACACTCTTCAAGGGCTTGACGAATCGCTTCCTCTGCAGAATGTGGGATGCTCATACTGTGGCCTCCCGAAACCCATTAACTTGGATATCATCGAGCCATAGCGTTTTTGTGTTTCTTTTGCCAGGTCCATAGCGGTAGGTGTGCCAGTGAGCGCCTCGAATATGACTACAGGGAGATCGTTTCTCTTCGAGAGTCCATTGTGTTGCGCGATTTGGGGTTTGGTTCGATGCCTTCACCACGTTTAAACCTTTTAAGGCATGAAGACTTAGAAAAGCGCCAAGCATTTTTTTAAAAAATGCGCGATAGCCTTTAAATGACGTATCGAATACCAGATCTTGAACGGGCTTGTCTTGTGGAATGTTCATCAAAAATAAGGTCGATCTGCTGCCTGCAAATAGAATGAGTCGCTCAATGGCCAAAACGATAGGAGCCTCTTCCCACAGATAGTGACCTGGGTTTACCTGTCGCCAGCCCATGAAAAGACAAACGTCTCGGGTTGGCGTTCTCAAAGAAGACGACTCAGGGAAGAAGAATAATCCAGACTCAGGTTTCCTTACATCAGCTGTGCTGGATGTCGCAGGATAAGAGGATGACCAGGCGCGCTCCGCGAGATGCCGAGAAATCCAAATGGGGTTTGGTCCCGTATCAAATATTCTGTTAAAGGCGAGATTCAAATAAAACGCATGCTCCGATCTGATAATCAGAGAGGGAAACATCATGGCTAGGAACTTCGTGTAATTTAAGTAGCCTGATGGCTTTCGCTTCCATTGATACGATGCGTGAGCATGCCACCATTGAGGCGCAGTCCTTTCAGCAAATTTTTGAAATTTCCCCCAAGAAGTAGCTTGGCCATTTATTTGGGGCTTTTCAGCATGGAAACATTCAATTTTATCTGATTTTCCACCATACTTGAACTCGATTAAATGGCCGCATTGAAACAGGAAATTAATGATTCGGTTTTGATGAGAGATGAGCTTGGGTGTTTCCAACATTGGATATTCCGTGACACATTCAGGGCATGCACCCAATGGCAAACGGCCAGGTTTTGCCAAAATTACATGTAGTAGAAGATTGTTCATCGATTGCTGAAGGAGAGCTTCAGCCTCTGAAGTATCAAATCTGAAGAGCATGCTACTTCCCCCGAAGTAGGTTTAAGGGTTTTAGGTTTCACCAGATTCTTCTAGATAGAAGAAAGGTCTCAAAAAGAGCCAACTGGGCGGTCTTTGATGATTACCCATTCTGAATT
>JBNKOV010000643.1:0-3790 GCA_050294955.1 Holophagae bacterium | reverse complement strand
AGATCGTGGATGACATGGTGCATGCGGTGTATTCGGAAATCGTATTCGAGGACTGCGTCTTCACCCGCGCCCTCTCAGACGCATTGGACCTGGACATTTGTCAGGGCGCCGTTATTGGAAGCCGATTTGTAGACAGCGGCAACGATGGATTGGACCTGATGTCCGCAGAAATTGCCGTGAGCAACTGCGTCTTCGAGAACAACGGAGACAAAGGGATCTCCGTTGGAGAAGGCAGCCGCCTGGTGGCCGTAAACAGCTTATTTACAGGAAATAAAACCGGCATAGAACCCAAAGACGGAAGCCTGGCCGTGTTGTACAACACCGAGATGACCGGCAATGAACGGGCCATCAACGCCTATAAGAAAAACTGGCGCTACAACAATGGCGGAAGCATTGAAGTCTACAAGAGTTACATCGCCAATAACCAAGAGAAAATCCGCGCGGACAAACACTCTCATATCGCCATACACGACACCACCCTGCCCTATCAAACGGGCAGTAGGGGGATTACCCTCGCTCAGATTGGCGACGACCCAGAGACCCGAACCCCTCAGAACCCAGAAATGGGAAAAACATACCCCATGACCGACGGACTATATCGACGGGCGTGGAAAGCAGCCAACCCAAAAGTAAGAGGCGTCCATGACCTTAATCCCTAAACTTCATTTCAGCAGATATGAATTCAAGTACCTGCTCCCGCGCAGCATGCGTGATGAATTGGAGCGGGAGTTAAAATTCTTCATGGACTTGGACCCCTATGTGGCGCAAAAGCCGGGCGCATTGTATCTGGTGCGAAGCCTGTACTTTGACAATCCCATGTTCACCCATTATTACGACAAGATAGACGGCCAGATGACCCGCAGCAAATTACGCCTGCGCACTTACAGTCGAGATCCGGACGAGGGATGCGCCTCCTTTTTAGAAATCAAGGGACGCCACAACAACCTGGTCTTCAAGCATCGCACGCCCATGGAATGGGGCCATGACCGGGGATTCATAGAGAACGACCCTCAAACCATCGAAAAAATAACCCAACACGCCAAAAAAGGCGACGTGTTGGACCGGTTCCTATTTGATCGCTCGCGCCGGAAAATTGAGCCCGTAATGCTCATAGACTACCTCAGACGTCCCTACGTGAGCAAACTGGACCCGGAATTTAGAATTACATTTGACGAACAACTCGAAGCCCGCGAAACACAGACCCTGTTCCCCGGACCCTTCGCCTTCAAGCGAGCCCTGGTCTTGGGACTCACGGTCATGGAAGTCAAATTTCGCTTCCATGTCCCGTCCTGGTTCCACCGCATCATTCAATCCTATGAATTGCGCCGGGTTTCCATTTCAAAGATATGCAAGGGCATCGAAGCCTTTGACCGGGCGCCGGCGCTGGAATAGGCAGGAAGACTCGGGATCCCAAGGAGTTTACATTGAACAACGAAGCACTCGACTTAATGAATCAGGTGGTGGCCTACAGCCCCGTGGAGATGGTCACCAACATGGGGCTTGCCCTGGTTCTGGGCATCATCATGGCGCTGGTTTTCCGGTCTACCCACAAGGGACTCGCCTATTCTCAATCCTTTACGCTTACCATTGTATTCGTAACCGTAATTGTCTCCATGGTGATCATGGTCATTGGGTCCAGTTTGGCAAGAGCCTTTGCCCTGGTTGGCGCCCTATCCATCATCCGATTTAGAACCGTGGTCAAGGACACCAAGGACACCGCCTTCGTATTCGCCGGTCTCGCGGTGGGTCTGGCTGCAGGAACCAGTTCCTATTTTCTGGCCGTTACGGGAACCCTTTTCATCACCGTCATGGCCATTGTGCTCCACAAGGTGAATTTTGGAGCCTTGTACAAGAGTGAGTTTATCTTGCGATTCAACTTCGACCAGAAGTTCGGAAGCGAAGCCTACTTAGAGGTTTTGAATACCTACGGAAAGCGCACCAATATGCTGCATGTAGAGTCGGCGGGCGAAGGCCGGTATTTAAAGCTGGCCTACGACGTAGTGCTCAAAGACGGCGCAGACGCATCGGAGCTGATCTCGGCCATTGATAAGGTAGAAGGCGCCTCAGAGGTGGTGCTGATCGCCTCCAAAAACGACGTGGATTATTAAACCCTGCAACCCGAAAGCGGGAGGGCTTTCGGGTTGATTTCTGCAAAACTCAAGTTACTCGCTATCTTTTGCAAGCATTAGACGTCTATAGGCTTCAGGCGTATCTGTATCGCAGAGAGCCCGGTGATCGGGCATAGAAGATTCCACCACATGCATTAGATGAGACTCAATTAATGAACGGCAGCCGCCCTTGCCTTTTAGGGCCAGGATATCGTCTCGCCATGGTGACGAAAATATAACGGGATGCCCTCGTCTCCCGTCAAAATAAGGGGCCACAATGCAACGGGGATCGCTTTTTATGGCCAGGTTGAAATCGCGGATCAAACCGTTCAGATCGGCCGATTCCAGAAGGGGCAAATCGGCCAGGCAGATCATATACCCGGAAACAGACCATGTCACAGCGCGAACACCAGCTTGGATAGAACTCAGCTTACCGGAAGTCCAGTTGGGATTGTAGACCAGAGACAGATTCTGATCCCCAAGAATTCGAGCGACCGCGTCCTGTTCGTGCCCCGTCACCACGAGGGTCTGATGCGCCAAAGACCCGCAAACCACCTGGGTCACATGTTCAAGCATCGTCTGACCGCCCCAGGGCAGTAGAAGCTTGTTGCGATCTCCCATTCGGGAGGACTGACCAGCAGCCAGGATAATGGCGGCAATCAAAAACGCCTCCTCCCCGCGCCTCAGACAGGGAATCTGAAGGACGGTAATTGAGGGACATCATAGAACCGGGGGAGATAAAAAACAAGGAAAGCGAGACGCCGGGAATCGAAAAAAAAGGAAAATCCTATTTTCTTGCGCCTTAACCCCATCAACACCTTGACAAGCAGGCCAGGGTGGGCTAGATTGCGGGGTACGCGCCTGTAGCTCAGCTGGATAGAGTACCAGGCTTCGAACCTGAGGGTCGGGAGTTCGAATCTCTCCAGGCGCGCCACCTTTCCCCCACATATCATGGAGCTTACGAGACAGCGCCCGAATTTCGAGAACCTTTTGGCCAAAAATCCGCGTATAAACCGCGTATTCTTCAACTCAAGCCCATAACTGAACCTGGCCTCTAACGCTGGTACGGCATCCAGAAGGTATTGGAAACATAAACGCCGCAGCCTATCTTTAAGCCTGGTGTCTAGCGTCAACTATAAATTCCACTCGTGTTGCCTCATTAAAACCTGTTACCAAGCTAAAATGTAGTGCTGAAACATCCCAAGGGTTTAGATATAATTTTTTTCTCCCCCAAAAGCCTTCACAGTGCATAGGTTTTTGGGGGAGAAAAAACTGGGTTGTCACGGGTTTCGGTAACATTTTGATGAGGCAACGGCTACTTCTTTGGTAACATTTTAGGTGAAGCAATGGGCAATATAACCGCGATTAGTAAGTTCACCCGTTGGCCACTTCAATAGCAGGATTTTCTTCACTATTGCCCTTCAACAAAAGTGCAAACCGCGCAAAAACATATACACTTTACAGTAAACTAAAGATAATATTTTACCAGAGGATAAAGCAACAGAGCATAAAGCAACAAAAGAAAGAAACCACCATAGATAAAATCTTTATCGGCAATAAATTCTTCAACAAACTGACTCAAAAGAAGCACTTTGTCACTCTCATCAATATCCTTTTTTACTATTGACATAGCAACATCTTTCTTGCTTGAAGACATAAAGCTCATATAATCATCAATAAAC
>JBNKOV010000642.1:0-3790 GCA_050294955.1 Holophagae bacterium | reverse complement strand
GGGGAATACCTGGCAGACGGCCAGTACGCTTTCGAGCTGAGAGCCAACCCCATTGTATCCGCTGAAATAAAGCAGATTATGAGAGATGCGCGCCAGTCTGGCGATTATTCTGATCTCAATCAACTGCGTGAAGCGGGTTATCTCCCTAACAGAGCTGAAGCGGTAACCGGTTATTTCACCATCGTAGATGGCCTGATTGTTGTGCCCGAAGGCCAGGAAGAGTCTTTTGTTTCAAGAGTTTCCACCAAAACCGATGGCCGCGCCAGCGGCGATGTTCCTGGAACCCCTACAGGCGGCGACACCTCAGGCGGCACGGTTGATTCCGGCGAAAGCGATTCAGACGTTGCGAGCCGCCAGGTAATCGCACAGGACTTGATGGTTCAGGGCAGCGAGTGCGTCGGCGTTGACTGCGGCACTTCAGAAAGCTTCGGTTTTGACACCCTTCGCCTGAAAGAAAACAACTTGCGCATTAAGTTTGACGACACTTCCGGCACCGGATCCTTTCCCAACAACGACTGGCAGATTACCGCAAACGATTCCAGCAACGGCGGCGCAAATAAATTCTCCATCGACGATATCACTGGCAGCAAAACGCCCTTCACCCTGGAAGCTGGCGCGCCCAATAACTCACTTTACGTAGACGACGCAGGCAAGGTTGGCCTTGGCACTTCCACTCCCGCAGTCAACATCCACGTGAAAGAAGGCGACTCGCCCACCCTGAGACTTGAGCAGGACGCTTCTTCCGGCTTCACCGCCCAAACCTGGGACATTGCAGCCAACGAAACCAACTTCTTCGTTCGCGATGTAACCAATGGCAGCAAATTGCCTTTCCGCATCAAGCCCAACTCACCTAAAAACAGCCTCTTCATCGACTCCACCGGTGTCGGTCTTGGAACTGAAACTCCAGATTCCAAAGCGCATATCATTGGCAAGGTTCTGGTGAGCGACGCAGATAACGGTTCCGTTACTGATCAAAAATACGTTCACGTTGTTGGCGAAGACGCCGCGATCCACGTCGAGCGCGACAGCACCACCGGCAACAACTCATTTGATATCGCCAACCTCATCAACAACGGTCGTGTTTTCATTCGCATGGAAGACACCGCTCAATCCAAAACCTGGTTCTTTGGAACTCAGAGCTCTGACATCCTGATCAACGACGCCGGCGACGCCGAGGAAGATTTCCGTCTGGCCGCCAACGGCAACTTGACCATCGCGGGATCTCTCACCGAAATGTCTGACCGCGCTTCAAAAGAAAACATCCGTAGCGTCAACTCTCGCGATGTTCTTGCGAAGGTTATCGATCTTCCCCTGAGCACTTGGAACTACATCGATACAGAAGATGAGGTTCGTCACCTGGGTCCCATGGCTCAAGACTTCTTCGCCGCTTTTGGCCTGAACAACAGCCCCAAGGGCATTTCCACTCTGGACACCTCCGGCGTGGCCCTGGCCGCCATCCAAGGTCTGAACGAAGTGATTCAGGAAAAAGACGCCCAAATCCAGGATTTGGAAGCGCGCTTGAAGGCTCTTGAAGACAAGCTCATGGGCACAAAGTAAGACTTTTTTCCAACTAATAAAAGACCCGGGGGTTCTGCTCCCGGGTTTTTTGCGTTTGGGGTTTCCTGGATGCGACCCATATTTTTTATGAATGACACATCTCTTTCCTCCTGTCGAACGACGGTAAAATGAAGGTAAAAATAGCGCAAGTCCCTATGAGTAATAGTAGCAGAAATGTGTAAATCGAATCGTTGCAATAAACCCATAGCCTTCGCCAGGCTCCCATCTCCAAGCTGTACATAGAAGAGGCTCTTTGTTCCAAATCCAACTCGTGACGACCTTTGAGCGTGGAAACCAGGCGCAAAAAATGCAGTGTTCTGTTTTTAACGGTTTTTTTTCCCTACGTTTTCACAGGCTCATATTTAATAAAAAAGGCAAGGGGCCGTGAAAATGAGAAAGTTGACAGCTACGCCGGTTTGGCTTAACTTATGAAATGCGTGTATTGGTTCGTATAGATCCTATTTAGCAAACTTCAATCGTCACCAATCTCTAATTTCATGGGAGGAACATTGAGATGAGAAACGTCTTCGTTGTAGGATTGTGCCTGTTTGTGGCAGCAATTAGCCTACAGGCTCAAGATAAAGCAACGCGAACAACCGGGTTCATGCAGCCTATTGTCACCAGCGACCTTATTACCCTGCAACCCCTTGCAGAGTTTGAAAATTACACCATTACGGTCAGCGGCCCTGACGGTATTGTTTACCAGCAACGTGTTAACGGCATGCAAACCCCTTTTATTGAAACCTACGACTTGGACGGCGCCTATCTGGCTGACGGTTCTTACGCTTACGAAATCAGAGCAACCCCCATCTTAACTCCTGAAATGAAACAGGTTTTGGCAGACGCTCGGGAAACCGGCGACTATTCTGAAGTTAAAGCCCTCCGCGCATCAGGCCAATTACCAGAGAGAGTGGAAGCGCAAAGCGGCTATTTCCGCATTCACAATGGCTTTATCGTTGTGCCCGGTAAGGAAGAAGTAAGCCGTATTGCCGCTAAAACCAACGACGTTGGCCGTGAAGACGGCGAGCGTCCCGGACGCCCTACTGGCGGCGTTACCGATCCTGTGGGCGATGTTGGCGACGATGACACCGATCTGCAGAACCGGGATCAAATCATTTTAGACGACCTTATTGTTGACGGCAGCATCTGCGCTGGCATGGACTGCGTCAATGGCGAATCTTTTGGCTTTGACACCATCCGCCTTAAGGAAAACAACCTGCGAATCAAATTCCAGGACACCAGTAACTCCGGCAGCTTCCCCACCAGGGATTGGCAGATTACAGCCAACGATTCCACCAACGGCGGCGCTGAAAAGTTCTCCATCGACGATATCGACGGCGGACGCACCCCGTTCACCATCGAAGCGTCTGCGCCTTCTCATTCTCTTTATGTAGATGACGGCGGTCGCATCGGTTTTGGCACTTCCACCCCTGTTGTTGAGCTGCACGTAGTAGACGGCGACTCTCCCACTTTGAGATTGGAACAGGACGGTTCTTCCGGCTTTACCGCTCAAACCTGGGACCTGGCTTCCAATGAAACCAACTTCTTCATTCGCGACGCGACCAACGGCAGCAGATTGCCCTTTAGAATTCGTCCTTCCGCGCCCACCAACAGCCTCTACGTAGATACCGATGGCGATGTGGGCCTGGGCACTGCGTCTCCCGACGCACAACTGCATGTTGTTGGTCAGGGCGTTTTGATCAGCGAAGCGGACACAGGCGTTCCTGCAGATCTCCGATTACTCCATGTTGTTGGAGAAGATGCTAGGGCCATTATCCAAAGGGATAGCACAACTGTAAACAACAACTTGGAAATTCTGCACTTGCAGAATAATGGTCGAGCCTTTGTGAACCTGATCGATGACTCTCAAAGCAAAAACTGGTTTTTTGGAACCCAGAGCCAAAGCTTCTTTATCAATGATGGCGGCGATGGCGACATTGAATTCAGACTGTATCCAAATGGCAACCTGGATATCTTTGGGGTTGTATCCGACGCTTCCGACGTTAACCAAAAAGAAAACTTCGAAGGCATTGTACCCAAAGAAGTTCTGTCTAGAGTTGTGGATCTTCCCATCTCTACTTGGAACTATATCGACACCGACGACAACGTCCGTCACCTCGGCCCCATGGCCCAGGATTTCTACGCTGCATTCGGTTTGAATGGCATTGACACCCGCATTGCCGCCTTGGACACTTCCGGCGTGGCTCTGGGCGCCATTCAAGGACTTAACGAA
>JBNKOV010000641.1:0-3791 GCA_050294955.1 Holophagae bacterium | reverse complement strand
AGCATGACCGCGTCATTATTGGTATTTAATAGGGCCGTAGGCCGATTGAGTTGCTTGCTTTGATCCAGAACGGCCCCAAAACTGCCAGCGTTAGTCGCACCCCAAATGATGAGAGCAATTCCCATTATCACCAGAATCGGAGCCGAAAATTTCTCAAGCCAGCGAATGGATTCGGTGCCTTTCCAGATGAAGAAGATATTAATGAGCCAGAAGACGCCAAAGCCGATGAATTTGCCTGCATTGAGACCTGGTTGTGGATCGGACCCGGAGAGAGCCTCCCAAATGCCATAGATGGCCAACCCGCCGATCCAGGTTTGAACGCCAAACCAGCCACAGGCGACCAGACCACGGGCAATTGAGGGGATATGCACCCCATAAATGCCAAAAGAGGCGCGGCCAAGGACAGGGAAGGGGATGCCATATTTCACACCAGCATGGCCATTGAGAACCATGGGCAGCGAGACAACCAAATTGGCAATTACAATAATAGCGAGCGCCTCATACCAGAGAAGGCCAACGGTTATCATATAGGAGGCAAGAAGGTAGGTGGGAATGCAGACTGCCATGCCTACCCAGATAGCGGCCAGGTCTGTTGTCCCCCAGGTCCGTTCTTCTGCTGGGGTGGGTGCAAGGTCTTTACTGTAAAGCGGGGACGCCGAAACGTCTTCGGTTAATTCCACAAAATCTTTTTTCATAATGCATCCTGTTATTGATGGATCGAAATTGCTTTGACTAAACAACTTTTAGGAGACTTGGCGCGAAATGTCAAGGGAAAACTGGTTCACGGGTTGTAAAGGAGGCATGACCAGGAAGGCTTTTCATTTCCTTCTGCGACCCAATCTCTAAAAGCTCGGGGCCTTATCGATTTTCACATCGCACTCACCGGGGAAACGTGGTATTAATAGGGCGTTCAGCTATGATTGGATCTGGATATTTTGAAAGGAACCGAATTATGAAAAAATTAGGCGTTTTAGCACTTGGAGTCATGCTGGGGACATCGGCCTGGTCTCAAACCTTTAAATTTACGGCCATTCCGGATCAGAACGCGCATCATCTGGAAGAACGATTCTCAAAAATAGCTCGATATTTCGAAGAGGAACTGGGTGTAGAAGTCGTTTACGTTCCTGTGAAATCTTATAGCGCTTCTGTCGCGGCTTTTCAGAATAATGAAGTGCAACTCGCCTGGTTTGGCGGCCTATCTGGCGTGCAGGCTCGCCGTGCCGTTCCTGGATCTGTGGCTTTGGCTCAAGGCGAGGAAGACAAAGCCTTTCGCACCTACTTCATTGCGAATGCAAAGACCGGTTTAGAGAAAGCAGAAAACTTGAACGACGCAATAAAGGGGCATACCTTCACCTTTGGCTCCAAGGGCTCTACTTCGGGCCGTCTCATGCCTGAATTCTATATTCGCAAACATTTTGGAGAAGCTCCACGAAAGGTATTTAAGCGGGTTGGCTACAGTGGTGATCACTCCAAAACGATAGCAACCGTGCAGTCCGGCGCCTTTGAAGTAGGGGCCGTAAACTTTCAGGTCTGGGAACGGGAGCTGAAAGAAGGCAAAATAGATCAGTCTCAGGTTCGGGTGATCTGGACAACTCCGGCCTATCCCGATTACAACTGGACCATTCGTGGCGATGCGGATAATACTTTTGGCCCTGGCTTTACAGATAAAGTGAGGAAAGCACTCTTGGAAATGGACGATCCCGATTTACTTAAATCATTTCCAAGAACCCGCTTTATTCCAGCAGACAACAATATGTACCAACCCATTCTGGATACCGCCCTTGAAGTGGGTCTTATTGACGGGTGATCTCATGTATCACTTGAAAGACTTTTCAGCCAAATATGGCGCCTTGCCCGTTTTACAGGGAATAAATCTCACGATTGAAAAAGGCGAAAAAGTGGCGCTTATCGGACCCAGCGGCGCAGGAAAGACCACGTTATTAAGGAAACTCTACGAGCTAAAACCGGATCTTTCCTCACTGGTTCATCAGCATCACGCACTTGTAGATACGCTGTCGGTTTTTCACAATATCTATGCGGGTCGCCTGGACAAGCGGCCCACTTGCACCAATCTTCTGAATCTGGTGAAACCTCAAAAATCGGAAGTGACTCATGTTCTTGATTTGTTGCAGAAACTGGGCATGGAAGAGAAGATATTTGAAAAAACCGGCGCGCTTTCCGGCGGGCAAAGGCAAAGAGTCGCGGTGGCAAGGGCCTTGTACCGGAATAGCCCAGTTCTGCTAGGCGACGAACCAGTGTCCTCGATAGATCCCCACCAGGCTGAAGTCGTGCTTGAGCTATTGCGAAAATCGTTTGAAACCGTTGTATTGTCTCTACACACAGTACATCTTAGTCTTAAGGCATTCAGTCGAATACTTGGATTGAAAGAGGGGCGTATTTTGTTCGATCTTCCCGGTGGTGATGTCGATGATCAACGGCTTCAGGATTTGTATCAGGTTTGAGACGGGTTAGCCTTGTTTTTGCCATTCTGGGAATGGGCCTTATGTGGTCTGCAGATTTGGAAATTGCAGCCCTTGATCCCATCAATGAGTTCGTCTCCATGGCTCGTGGTCTTTTTACGCCTGATTTCCGTATTCTATTTACCTTTCGATCCGCCCTTCTAAATACTCTAATCTTTGCCTTTTGCGGCACGGCTCTTGGGGTTGCAGGCGGAGTGAGTATGGCTTTTTTCTTTCATAAAGCGCCGGTCCGACTGTTCTGCGCCTTTCTACGCGCTATTCACGAAATTTTCTGGGCGTTTCTCTTCCTGCCAATGATTGGACTGAATCCGGTTTGCGGGGTGCTGGCCATTGCGGTTCCCTATGCAGGGATTTTCGCCAAGGTTTATGCCGAAATTCTTCAGGAGGCTGATCCTAAACCCCTGGATGGATTGCCTCTTGCTGCTTCGGCTCTTAGTCGTTTTTTTTATGGGGTTATGCCAGAGATTTATAAAAAAACGCGTCATTACACGTCTTATCGCTTTGAATGCGCCTTGCGTTCCAGCGCTGTTTTGGGTTTTATTGGCCTGCCGACCCTGGGCTACCATCTGGAAACTGCTTTCAGGGAAGGTCTTTATTCCCAGGTTTCGGCTTTTCTCTATGCATTTTTCCTGCTTATTGCTTCCTTAAAGTTCTGGCTAAAGGATAAATGGACGCCTTTTTATGTGATTGTTTCCTTTTTCCTGGTTTCAAAGGAGTTTCTATTCTCCTTTGACAACATGAGTCGATTTCTAACTCATGATATCCTGCCCTGGCCTTTGCGCAGGGCTGGATTTTTGGATGGATCCAATAAAATAGAATTTCCTTCAGGCGAGGTTTGGAGCTGGTTCAAAACGATTTTCAATGAAGAAATTCTTCCGGGTTCATGGAACACCATCGCCTTAACTCAGGTAGTCCTCCTGCTCACCGGTGTTTTAACCCTAATTGCATTTCCTTCCCGGTGTCGTCATCTGGCAGGAGCTTGGACTAGACGGTTCAGCGACTTGATTTTAATCGTATGGCGAACCACTCCGGAATACATTCTTGCCTATATCTTTCTGCAATTATGGGGACCGTCCATGCTGCCAGCAGTAGTGGCCATTTCTCTACATAACGGTGCTATTCTGGCCCATATCACCAGCGGCCAGGCTGACCTGATCCCACTCCGCGTCGATGCGGCCAGAGGGCGAATTAACCGATATTTCTTCGAAATTCTGCCGAGGGTTTATGGTTCGTTCCTGGCGTTTCTTTTTTACCGATGGGAAGTAATGATGCGGGAATCTGCCATTCTGGGAGTTTTGGGCATTTACACTT
>JBNKOV010000640.1:0-3800 GCA_050294955.1 Holophagae bacterium | reverse complement strand
CCTGAGTCTGTGACCTCCAGAGTAAATATCACAAAACTACCCGGCGCGACGCTGTGAATATCCGCCACAGCTAGTCGAGGGTCGGTGTCTGACGGCGTCACGATAATGTTTTGGCCACCACTGTGGAAAGCCTTAAAATTATATCGGATGGGTTCTCCATCTTCGTTGTCGAAGCTAGCTCTAGCGTCCAGTAATACCGTAACTGAAGATCCGGGGCCAGGCGCTGTAAATGAGGTTGCCGGATCTGTGGTGAGCGACGCGACGGGTGCTGTGTTGCTTGCCCCTTCAACAAAGGTCAAGGTTTTGGTTTGGCGTCCCTTTAGCCCTGACGAATCTGTAACCAGCAAGACAAAAACCACTTGATCATTGGGACTGATGGGTCCGCCGCCTGGACCCGTGATCTGCGCTGTCCTTAGAAATCCATCGCCTGCTGGGATAGATACATTCACATTTCCTGCAATTTCAGATGTGTAGGTGAATTCCAAATTTTCGAAGGCCGTGTCTGCGTCGGTTGTTGCGCTGGCGTCTAAAATCACCTGACCTCCAGCTACGTTCAATTGAGTTGGCGAAATAGTAAATTGAGCATTGGGACCGTTTTGGGAGGCGGTTTCGCTTACATTCACCTGCACAATGTCACGGCTTTCCAAGCCATCTTCATCGGTCACTTCTACTTCAAAAAAGAGCTGGGTTCCGTCTGGCAATGGCTGGATGCTGGCTACCGCCAGTGGTGAGGATGCAGCGGAGTGAAAAAAAGTTGCCGCGCCTCCTGGCGACACTCGGAATGCGTAGGTTAAGTTGCCTGTTCCGTCCGGGTCGCTTGATGCCGAAGCATCTAAAAGAATGGATTCTCCTTGGGGAGAGACAGTTTGAGCTGATGCGCTCAGGTTGGCTATAGGCGCTGTCGTGGCAGTCACGGTGACTTCTTGGGATGCAATGGCCTTGCCGCCCAGGTTATCTTCAATTTCCAGGGTGACCAGGTATTCAAAAGCGGTTTCATATCGGTGTTGGACTTGCCGTCCAACGCCGGATCCGTTGTCGCCAAAACTCCATCTATAGTAAAGGATGGAGCCGTCTGAGTCGCTGGATCCAGATGCGTCAAAAGTGACGGTTTGGCCCGCCTTTGGTTGGGAAGGGGTAACCGTAAAGGCGGCGGTTGGCGGGAAGTTGTCCGATACGGTGACAGTGATGCTGTCGAATCCGCGCGCCTCTTCGTTATCTACTACGGTGAGGCTAATAAGGTAGGTCCCTGCCTGGCCGTAGGCGACTGAGGTGCGTTGTTCACGAGAGTCGCGACCATCCCCAAATTCCCAGAAGAAACCATCGATGAAGCCATCTTCATCGGTGGAGCCCCCAGCGTCCAGTTCGATTGCCTGACCTACTCGCACGGTTTGAGACGAGGCTGTTATTTCAGCTATGGGGGCTTGATTCCCCAGAATGGTGATCATCTCGGTAAGCGCAGCAGAGGAACCATTGTTGTCTGTAACGGTTAGGGTTACGTTATAGTCTCGGGCGTCGGAGTAGCTGAAGGTAATAACTTGTCCTGTTCGAGTGATCCCGTTTCCAAGGGTCCAAAGGTAGGATACAATATTTCCGTCGCTATCGGTTGACGCACTTGCATCGAAGGTGATGAGGTCGCCGGTTCTGGGATTGGTTGGGGACGTAGAGAACATGGGGGTTGGCGGTTCATTGGCGCCAACAGCGATGATTTCGGTAGTGGCGTGGCTAGCGCCCTGATCGTCTGTCACCGTGAGGGTGACCACATGGTTTCTCGCTGTGGCGAAGGGGAACTGGGCTTCTCGACCCACTGCGCCTTCGCCCTGGCCAAAGTCCCATTCATAATTGACGATCTGTCCATCAGGATCCGTGGATTGGCTTCCATTGAAAAACACGGTGTCTCCCTGTTTGGGGTTTTCTGGGGAAAAGGCGATTTTGGCTGTCGGGCTTTCGTTGGTGGTGACGGATATGGCCTTGCTCGCTGTTTTGCCAGAAACTTCAACTGTGACCTCGACTGATTCCAAGTTCGCGGGCAGTCGTTCTAGCGTGAGGAGGTCTGAGGCTCTTCCCTGACTATCGGTTCTTAACAAGGCTCCATTTGAGGCCAAAGACCCGTAAACGCTGGAAAAGACCACAACTTTATCGGGTATGGGGTCGCCGTTAGGGTCGAATACCGTGGCGTTCAATAATACCTTGCCGCCGATATGTGTGACGTTGCTGGGGTTAACTCCAAGGTTTATGCCCTCGACCGCCACGGTTCGGTCGATTACCTCAACCGAGGTGGAAATGGGGGTTTCCAAGCCGAGTTGACCGGATTGAGCGGTGATGGTAACGGCCCCGGTGGAGGCGTCGCTGAAAAAGGGTAGCTGCGCCCTTCCGTCTACAGTGCGAACCTCAGGTTCAATGCTGCCACCGTCGGTGGTGAGCAAAATCCTCGCTCCGTCGGGCACTGGCCTACCATCTGGGTGGGTTAGTGTGAGGGTTATTGTGGAGGAATCGCCGAAGTTGGTAATGGTAGCCGGAGAGGCGTTGATGGTGAGGATGTCGTTCTGGTCCACAGCGGGTTCTCCCGATGCGCAAGCCAGAAGCAAGATCAATAAAGTCAGACTTATGACCTTAGTGAGGGTTCTGCGGTTCATTTCACTCTTCATCATCACCATCTCCGTTTTCATATATTAGTTTAGTTCGAGTTATTGGTTGTTTTATCTGAGGTAGTGCTCTCCAGGGTCCAGTTCTGAAGCGATTCCAGGATTTGAGCGCTTGTGTAATTACCCTGTTTGAGCGGGTTAATGGGGTATTTAAATCGAACCTCTGGCAAAAGTGGGTGCAGAGTTTGGAACACCACTTCGATTTCCTTGTCCTTGGTTAAATCCCAATCGCTGGATTTCATGGGAAAGGTTATCAGGAACCGGTTCGATGTGGTTAGTCCCCAGTTGCGGTCCAGTTGATACAGACTGACCGGCACTTTGGTTTTGTCTTCCGTCAGTAAATATATACGGTCATCCAAACCATAGATGAGGTGGTGCAGGTTGGATGAGAAGGATGGAAGATTGGGATGGTGATTTACAATGTCAGTTTTTGGCCAGTCTACCCTTGGCAGAGAAGGGTGAGGCCCAATTTTAAGAACAAATGAGGCAGCACCGTCATAGGTTTTGAGGGCTGTTTCCACGGATTCAAGGTTGAGCCCGCCCTCTTTTTTCAATTTAATCAGTTCGTCCCCGGCCAGCACCCAGGCGGGTTGTTGTTTGAGGGTTAAACGATAAGGCTCATTATCCACGGTTTGGAAATAGGGCGCCTCTGAGACGGATCTGGCAAGCGTCTCATAATCGGGCATGGGTTTGCTGCAGGCGCTGATTACCAGAATCAATGCTCCCACAGCGGCCCACTTCATGGATCTGGATAGAGTTTTAGGCTCCATTTCTACTTCTGCTCGTTGATATAAGTAAGAACTTCTTCGGTAATATCGACAGCCAGATCACCGTAGAGAATATTTCCGTCGCCAACGCCCCAGATCATGGTGTAGCCATTTTCTTTGGCGAATTGGGAAATGCGCGCATTGATGATTTGCAGAACGGGAGCCATGATTTCCTGCTCGCGGGCAGCTATTTTCTCTCTGGTTTCCACTGCGTAGCGGTTCAGGTCCTGCTCCAATTTTGCAAGTTCGCCAACCCGCTTTTTCTTGGCATCGGTTGACATCGTCTCCTGATCCTTGATGAAGGCTTCATGACCTGCCGACATCTCATCTTCAAGCTTTTTGAGGTTTTTGGATATCTCATCCTTTTCAGCAGTTAATTTTTGTGATGCTT
>JBNKOV010000639.1:0-3800 GCA_050294955.1 Holophagae bacterium | reverse complement strand
TCCATGACATGCCAGGCCGTTTGCAGAAACAGGCGTTCCTGAGGATCCATCAATTCCGCTTCACGGGGTGAAATATTAAAAAAACGATGATCAAAACAGTCCACGTCTTCCAGGAACCCGCCCCATTTACAATAGGCCCCGCCCGGTCGTTCTTTATCGGGGTGAAAATCGACTCGCCAGTCCCAACGGTCTGCGGGAATTTCCGTTATGCAATCTCGGCCCTGTTTCAAGCTGCGCCAAAATTCATCCGTGGTTTCCCCCATGGGGTATCTTCCGGAAAGGCCCACAATGGCAATATCTTCGGAACGAAGAGGTTGGGCTCTCTCGGGTTTTGAACTGGGCGCTTGGGCGACAGGCGGGGTAGGCTTGGGCTTTTCCAATTTGCTTGCGGTCTTAAAAAATCGGGCTCGGCGCACGGGCTCCGTGTGTTTCACAGCTTGCGGCGGTTCGGGCGCATTCTCGGCGAACAGGGCCGCCAGGGTCTCTGCGTGGTGGTCCAAAAAGTAGCGGGTCAACTCGTCTATGGTCTGGAATTCAAATAGCAGGGTTTTGGAAAGCGGGCCGAAATGTTCCTCCAAGGCGTTGGTCAGATTCAGGACCATCACCGAGTCAATCCCGTAGGTTTCCATGGGCTCGTTCGGGTGGATGCGGGAGGGGTCGAGTTTGATTTCTTTTGAAAGGGCGTTAAGCAGCAGGGTTTGGGTTTTTTCAGCTAAGTTGATCACTGGCTGAGCCGTTTCCCGGGCCGCGGGAGCTTGTGTTAACGCAGATTTACCCGTCATGACGCGTCTTATTTTGTCTGGATTGCCCTGGACCACCGCGAAATGGGAAAGTTCGGAGGCCAGCCCCCACTCGAAAGCCTTCAAGCCATGGCGAGGGTTCAAGGCCTGCATGCCCCAATTGGCTTCAAAAGCGGCAATGGTCTCTGGCGTTAAACTCATGCCGCCGCCAGACCACAACGGCCAGTTAATAGCCAGAATATTCAGGTCTTTACGGGTTTGAGCCAGGCTGTCTATGAAGGCGTTGGCAGTCGCGTAATCACATTGGCCCGTATTGCCCAAGAGCGCCGCCAGAGATGAGAAAAACATCCAAAAATCTGGACGCTCTCCTTCCAAGGCGGTGAGTAGATTCAGTGTTCCAAAAACCTTTGGCTCCAGCACCCCAGCCATTTCTTCACGGGTCTTTTTCAAGATGAAGGAGTCATGGTTCACACCGGCGGCGTGAATCACTCCATCCAGCGGGCCGAATGCATTCCTCAACTGGGTCATAAGCATTTTTGCTTGGGACGCCTGGGACACATCGGCTTGAATATAGACCGCCTGTCCGCCCAGGGATTGCAACGCGTTGCATTGGGCTGCGATGGTTGCGTTTGGCTCGGATCGGCCCGTGAGAACCAGACGCGCCTTGTAATGTTCCGCCAGGTATTTTGCAAACACAAAACCCAAGCCGCCCGCGCCACCGGTTATCAAATAGACACCGTCTTGTTTTAATACTGGACTGTGGTTGAGATTGGGAGTGCGCTCCTGAAGGATTTGGGCCAAACGTTCCCCGTTTCTATAGGCCAGGACGGTCACGCCGTTGCTGCCCATTGCACATTCGTCTACCAGACAATCCCCATGGCTCGTCTCCACCAGGGTGAAATGGAAACCGGGGTTTTCCAGATTTGCGGTTCGGGCGAATCCGGCCAATCCGGCATAGATGGGTTGGTCCGGGGCGTGACCAAAAACCAGTTGTAGACTTTGTACCCGTGACATGAAGGCCTGAACCAGGAACAGCATGCTATAGACGCTGTGGTCCAGTTGTCGTGCAGCATGTTCCGGGTCGAAGGGTTCCACGGCAAAATGGTGAAGCACGCGGGTGGGCAACTGGCCTTTCTGCTCAAGAGTTTCGGCCAACTGTTGGTAATGGCTTGCGTTAGCAGGATTTAGGGTCCAAACTTTTTTTGTCGAAGAGAAGGTCTCCCCGGGGATGATTTGATGAATGTTTTCAAATCCCAGTTTTGCGGCCCGTTGACCTAAAGCATGGGCCGATGCGTCGTCACCTGCCAGGATGAGCAGCGTTTCGCCTTTCGGATTACTGGAGGTCTTTTGGGCGGCGGGAGTCCAGGTTTGAGTAAAAAACAGGGGTTCTCCTTCGGGATCCTGTTTCTGCGGGCCTTTGGGAGTTCTGGCTGTGAAATTAGAGAGACGCGCCAGAACCTTGCCGTTCTCGTCCAGCAATTCCACTTCAAATCGAGCCTCGCCGTTGGATACGGCCAGAGCTTGAACGTAGACTGCGCATTGCGGCGGCAGTGCGCCAAATAGGGCCGCTTCCTCCACATGAAACGCCAGGTACGGGCCTTTGCCCAAACGGGCGAACATCAGTCGCACAGCCACTTGCAAGGCGCCATCAATTAAAGAGGGATGAAGGCGGTAGGCGTTGAAGTCATGTTCCAATTCGCGAGGGAGCGATAGGAGGGCAAACGCTTCCCCGTCATTGCGTGCAAACTCGCGAATGGTTTGGAAGCCCGATCCGTATGACAGGCCCTGTTGGCGGAAGTCTTCGTAGACCTCAGCTCCACTTTCGGAAGCGGTCATGCCTGCACGGATTTGTGGGATGTTTCGAACGATGGGGGAGGGGGATTCGCCAAACACCAGTTTGCCTCGTGCGTGGCATTGGCGATCTGCGCCAGAACTCAACTCAAAAATGGCGTCCTCGTCTTGTGGAGTGAGGCTTAAATGGGTCTCTCCAGGAAGGTCGTCTTTTTCAAGAGGTTGTAGCCATGAAAGGTCCCGAATGGCCCGTACCGGGGCGTGATGAGCGAAAGAGCCCGCCGCAACCGCCATTTCAAGGGCTGCGGCTCCTGGCAGGACGCTTCTACCGGCCACTACGTGATCTTTAAAGCAGTACTCGCTCCCATGGAAATGGCTTGTGTACTGTTGTTCACTGAGTGTAGATGTGTTGCGGTGCAACAGGGGATGGAGTCTGTGGGTCTCAGGGGTTGTTGAAACGGCTCCCTCCACCTCGGGCATCCAGAAGCGCTCCCGCGTGAATGGGTAGGTGGGCAATGAGATGCGGCGTTTGGCGCCGTCGCGGTTCATGAGTCGCCAGTCTATGTCTACGCCTTCCGTCCAGAGTCCTGCGATTTGGGCGTATTTCTGCTTGCGTATCAGGCTTTGGATATACAGACGTCCGTCCTCGTCGTCCTCGATGGTGAAGGCGCGAGTGCGGCGGTTGCCCAAATTGCCCTGCCAGACATCGCCCTTGCCGTCGAGCCATGCGCTCAGCCGGGTTACAAGATCGTCCATGGAATGGGCCATGAAAGCCAGGCGATGCTGCATGGCTTCTCTGCCAGCCTGAAGGGTGTAGGCCAGGTCCACCAGCCGGGTTCCCGCTCCGATATCCGTTGTGTCCTGACATCGAATAGCAAAATCTCGAAGTCGCCTCGCAGCGTCCTTTAAATTGGATTCGCTTCGGGCGGAGAGCACAATCAGCGCCTCGCCGTCCTGACCCACAGGTTGGGGCATGTAGTATTCTTCTACGATCACATGAGCGTTGGCGCCGCCTGCGCCGAAGGAGCTGACGCCAGCCCGCCTGGGGCGACCCTCCGGTTTTGCCCAGTCCTGAAGTTTTTGAGGAATAAAAAAGGGCGAAGTTTCGAAGTTGATATAGGGGTTGGTCTTCTCCGAGTGCAGCGAAGGGACCAGTTTACCATAACGCATTTGCAGCAAAACCTTGGTGAGTCCGGCAATGCCCGCCGCTGCAATGGTATGCCCTATATTGGTTTTTATGGAGCCAATGCCGCAGTATTGGGCGGCGTC
>JBNKOV010000638.1:0-3805 GCA_050294955.1 Holophagae bacterium | reverse complement strand
TTCAGAAGTAATAAGCCCCAGAGACCAGCCATCAACAACAATATGGTGCATGGTGAGTAAAAGCAGATACTCTTCCTGCCCGCATTTGATAAGGCCCGCCTTCCAAAGAGGAGCATCTTCCAGCTTAAACAACAAATTAGAGAAGGAAAGCGCTTCTTGATCGACGGCCTCATTACGTTCCTTTTCAGGAAGTTCAGAAAAATCTCTGTAGTGTAGGCTGGTGATAAGCTCAGGAAGAATATCCTGTCGAGGCACGCCTTCCTCAGAGGGGAACCGGGTTCTGAAACTGGCCTGACGCGCGGTGAGAATATTAAAGGCTTTTTCCAAAGCCTCAGCATCCACAAATCCTTGTAACTTTAACGCCAGGTTCATGTTATGGACAGTCATCGCCCCTTCAAGATGATAGAGAAACCAGAGCCTGTGCTGCGCAAAACTTAAAGGGAGATTGTCGTAATTCGCCACAGGGACAAGAGCCGCTTCATTGAGGGCCTCGCCACAGTCCAATTTCAACGCCACATCCCCTACAAAATCTCTTAATACAGGCTTTTCGAACAAGAGCCGGACGGGAATAGAGAGATTTAAAGATCGGCGAATAGCGGAAACAACCCGGGTCGCAAGAAGCGAATGGCCTCCCAATTCGAAGAAATGATGATGGAGGCCAACCCTGTCCAAGCCCAGTACATCCTGCCAAATGGCCGCCAGTTTGCATTCCAGTTCGGTCTCGGGCGCAACATAGGCCTGACCTGCCTCTCGGTCCGGCAGAGGCAAGGCTTTTAGATCTACCTTGCCATTGGCGGTGATGGGGAATTGCTCCAATAAAGTCAGGTGGGCTGGGACCATGTAAGCCGGAAGATTCTGAGTCAGCCAGGATCTGAGAGCTGAAACATCGTCCTGAGACGTCTGAGCATATGCGGCAAGTCGCTTTCCTTCTCCCTCTCCAAGCACTACAACTGCCGCATCGCTGACAGCGGGGTGACTGGCCAGCACTGCTGCGATTTCTCCAGGCTCAATACGATACCCTCTAATTTTTACCTGGTTATCCAAACGACCCAAGAACTCCAACTCACCCGATGTTTTTAAACGAACCCGGTCGCCCGTATGATACAACCGCGCGCCTGGCTCCTCAGAGAAGGGGTTTGGCGTGAAAGCGGCAGCCGTCAGGGCGGGACGGCCCAGATAACCGCGAGCCAGGGTTTCGCCGCCCAATAAAAGCTCGCCCGGCGCTCCGGGAATGGCCAAAGCCCCGGCAGAATCGACCACAAAAACCTGGCGATTCGGGAAGGGTTGACCAATGGGCACGGAAACACCGTCCATCATGGGACCTTCGATATGGGACGCAGTGGCTGTAATAACCGTCTCCGTTGGGCCATAAACATTTAACAAACAGGCGCTTCCCGCTGGTGACGCAAACCATTGCGGCAGAGGATCCGAAGGCATGGCTTCCCCACCCGGCATGACCATACGCAAGAGGCCAGAATCGGCGCGAGCGGTTTCCGGCGCTGCGGCCCATTGTCGCCAAAAAGCCGTAGGCGCGTTAACCACCGTAATCTGATGTTCTCGCAGATAATCCGAGAAAGTGGCCGGCTCTAAATCCCCCTGAGGCCGGAGATGCAAGCAAGCCCCATTTAACAGAGCCGTGAATATCTGCTCCAAGGACACGTCAAAGCTGAGGGATGCAAATTGAAAGATGCAATCGTCGCTGCTAATGTCATAGCGGGAAGAGGCTGCAGTAATGTGGTTCAACGCTGCACGGTGGGTGACAGCTACGCCTTTGGGCTCCCCCGTGGAGCCCGAAGTATGAATGATATAGGCCAGATGATCCGGATTCCGCATGGGAACAAGGGTCCTGTTCGGTTGCGGCTCTCCCAGTTCGCTTGTGTTCAGAACCTGCGCTTCCGATACGTCCCAATCAATGATTTGCGATTCATGGTTTAGAATGATCTGGACGCCAGCGTCCCGAACCAGGAAAGATAATCTATCTGGCGGCAACTCCGGATCCAGTGGGACATAAACAGCCCCTGCTTTTAGGATGCCCAACAGGCCCGCTGTCATCTCAGGTGATCGTTTACCGTGATTGCCCACCCGTATTTCTGGCCCAGCGCCATATTCCTGTAAATGGAGCGCCAGAGCATTGGCGGCTCGGTTCAGTTCTTCATAGTCGAGATGTCTTCCATCTTGCGCCACTGCCTTTTCATCGGCAAACTCCTCAACCCGTTCTTCGAAACACTCGTGCAGGGTGATTTCCGGAAAGCTGATGCGGCAGTCATTCCAACGGAATAACATGCACCGCTCTTCATCGCCAACCAGGGCGCATGACCGCCAATTCGCCCGAGGCGTTTGAACCATAGTCTCAAGAACCGTGCGGTAGCGTTGCGCAAAGTCTAAAACTGTTTGTTTATCAAAGAGATCCGTATTGTAAGTAATAGCGCAAACCATGGTCTGGCCTTGCTCAAACAGGTCCATGGTTAAATCAAAAATGGAGGAAATAGCCTCCTTATCCTCCACAATCTCGACCTGTGCTTCGGGTCCCGCTCCCCCAAATGGATCCTGTCCCGGGTTGTTTTGCAAAGAGAACATGACCTGGAACAGGGGTGACCGACTGAGATCACGCGCAACGTTCATAGCCTCCACAATTTTTTCAAATGGAAGATCCTGATGGGCATATGCCTCCAGAGTGGTTTCACGAACTCGGGTCAACAGATCGACAAAGCTGAGATTTTCCTCCAACACCGTGCGAATAACCAGCGTATTCACAAAGAATCCGATAAGCCCCTCGATCTCAGGACGATTTCGTCCGGCAATAGGCGTGCCGGTGAAGATGTCGGCCTGCCCGGAATAGCGACCCAAAAGAACCTGGAACCCGGTTAACGCGACCATGAACAGGCTGGACTTCTCCTCAAGAGCCAATTTTTTCAGCGCCGTCACCAGCTCAGCCGGAAGCGTGATATCCGCCACTGCGCCGTTGTAAGTCTGTTTTTTAGGCCTCGGTCGATCATAGGGCAGAGACAAGGTGGCTGGTTCAGCCAACTTATCAACCCAATACTTCAATTGGCGTTCCAGCTCTGCGCCCTTCAGCCAGGACCGTTGCCACACCGCATAATCAGCGTATTGCACCGGAAGAGACGGCAGGGAGAGCGATTCTTTCCGACAAGCAGCCTCATAGAAGGCGTTGAGCTCTTTTACAAGAATACCGAGAGACCAGCCATCCATAATGATGTGATGCAGGGTGAGAAGGAAGATGGTTTCCTGGTCACCCATCCTCAGCAGACCAGCTCTCCACAAGTGACCCTTCTCCAATTGAAAGCGGATGGTGGCAAAATTGCGGATCTGTTGGCGGGAGGCGGTTTCCCGTTCTTCCGGCTCCAAGCCGCTCAGGTCCAACACAAGCAAATGATCCGATGATGCGGGCAAGATCTCCTGATAGGGCTCGTCCTCTTTGGATGGGAACCCGGTGCGCAAGCTTTCGTGCCTCTGGGACAGCAAGAACAGCGCGGCTCTCATGGCGCTTGCATCCATGGCGATGGGGACTCGAATGGCCAGATTCATGTTATAGGTGGTGTTGGGGCCTTCAAACCGATAGAGGAACCATAGACGTTGCTGAGCAAAACTCAAAGGCAGCGCTACATTACGGTCAACAGGGATAATGGCTGCGGGCAAACGCTCCTTACCCAAACCAGATGCGTCTACTTCACGAGCCAGATCGGCCAGGACCGGTTTTTCGAAAATGGTCCTGATGGGAAGATCAACAGAAAGATTCCGTCGAATCGCGGAAATCAGCCGGGTAGCCAGCAGAGAATGACCGCCC
>JBNKOV010000637.1:0-3810 GCA_050294955.1 Holophagae bacterium | reverse complement strand
CGGTAACGACGCTAATAGCAGCCGCGTCGTAAACATCCATATCCATGGGCTTTCCATGAAGTAGACTCTCAATTAACCGGAAATCTTCCAGATAGTCCATGCCCCCGTGGCCTGCCCCTTTAGCCGCCTCGCTATTGGCTTTCCACAGACTGTGGTCGTAGGCCTCGCGATAGGACGCGGGATCGTCGAAGTGATGGCCTTCGTTGCGGCCCTCCACATAGATCCGGTCGGGATAGCCGCGAAAAACCCCTTTTGTGCCTTGCAACATGTTAATGCGCGAGTATGGGCGCGGGGTGGTGGTGTCGTGTTGAACCATAATGCTCATGCCCTTCTTGGTGCGAATGAGGCTGGTGTTCATATCGCCCAGAGCGTATTTTTGATGACGCCGTTTATCCGTCTTGTTCAGGTTAGCCTCGGCAAAGAGACTCAAGCCTCTCGCGTTGCTGCTCATAGACACAATATAGTCGAAAGCGTCGCCCCGGTTGATGTCCATGCACTGAGCCACCGGACCCAGACCGTGGGTGGGGTACAGATTGCCATTGCGGGTGACAGAGTGGTCCAATCGCCAGAGACCCTCATTCTTATTACTGAACTTAATAGCCCGAAGATCGTGTATATAGGCGGCTTCCGCGTGAAGCAGCTCACCAAGAAGCCCGGACCGCACCATCTTCAACAGCATCAGCTCCGAGCGCCCGTAACAGCAATTCTCCATCATCACGCAGTGGCGGTTTGTTTTTTCAGCCGTCTCCACCAGCTCCCAGCAGCCGTCGATCGTGTAGGCGGCGGGAACCTCAACAGCCGTGTGTTTGCCTGTAACCATTGCCTCCACACAGGCCGGAACATGCCATTTCCAGGGCGTCGCGTTAAAAACAAGATCAATGTCGTCTCGTTCGCACATGCGCTTAAAATCCCATACTCCGCGCGTATAGAGGTCTGGGGCCGGTTTCCCCGCATCCGTAATCCACCCAGCCACCTCTTTTGCTCGGGCCGTATCGATATCGCAAATGGCCACAATATCCACCTTATCCATCTTCAGGAAATTGTGAATATGACCGCCGCCCTGAAGGCCCACGCCAACAAAACCCATGCGAACCCGCTCCATGGGTTCAGATGCAAAGCCAATGTCCGATTTATAGGAGGCTGACATGTCGTATTGAGGGGTTCTATCACGAGATAAACCGCTTAGCGCCGCAGCGCCCAGGCCCAGTGTCGTAGAAATCTTCAAAAAATCTCGCCGATTGGTTTTCCAGGTCATGCACTTTCTCCTTTTCCGGAACCGGTCCAAAGATGTACTGGCGTCCGCCAGTTTGCGCCGATATGTCGTTCGGCTTTTATCAAGTTCCATTCAGGGTAAAGCAAACCGAGGCCTACATCAACCGCAAACCGAATTTTTCTTGAAATGGCCGGGTGGCGCCATCCAAGCAGGGCAGGGGACAACGAGGAGGGAAACCGGCTGAATCCAGGATTGATTGAGCAATACTGCCGAGTTCGTGTTATGATGAGGTCCGGCTGGTTTCCAAGGAGTTACAATGAACATGCAGACCTCGGCCAAAAAAGCCCATTCTGGGAAGCCCATTTCAAAGGGATTGAGCCGTCTAACCGTTGAAGCCATAAAAGGGGTGACCGATGTGGTGGAATCCCTTAGCCAGACCATTGCAGGTATTGGCGAAGAAAAGAACAAGTCTAGTGGAATCAGTGGTTCTGTTTACGATAGCATCCGGAATATTACCGAGTTTGTTGGCGATGGCATAGACACATTATTAGATGAGTTCGGCCCTCTATTGGACAAAATAAAGGGGAATGAGTCCACTGAGGCAGTTGTTTCAGCTTTGAATGGGGTATTGGGTGATCACCTGGCAGCCCGCGAGAACCCGCTCGCCATTCCCATGCAATTCAGAAAAGACGGCAAGCCGTTAGACCAAAAGGCGTTGACCCGGTTCGTTAAAAAGAGCGACGGTCACATCCTTGTCCTGGTTCACGGCTCATGCATGAACGATTTACAGTGGAGCAGAGATGGTCATGACCACGGGAAGGCCCTGGCCAAAGACCTTGGGTTCGCTCCCTTGTATTTGCACTATAATACCGGGCTTCATGTCTCTCAGAACGGACGACAGTTTTCCCAGCTCATGGAGTCTCTGATTGGTGAAAAGGTAAAGCCCCAGTCCCTCACGATCCTGGCCCACAGCATGGGGGGACTTGTTGCGCGAAGCGCCTGTCATTACGGCATGGAGGCGGGCCTCAGTTGGGTAGATTACCTCGCCAACATGGTCTTTTTGGGAACGCCCCACCATGGCGCCCCATTGGAGAAAAGCGCCGTGTGGATAGACCACATGTTGGAGTTCAGCCCGTTCAGCGCCCCATTCGCCCGTTTGGGAAAAATCCGCAGCGCGGGCATCACCGACTTGCGTCATGGCTATATACTTGACGAACATTGGGAAGGCAGAGACCGCTTTCAGGCGTCAGGCGACATTCCCGTCTTCGTCCCGCTCCCCGACCAGGTAGACTGCTTCGGCATTGCGGCCCGAACCAGTAAAGATCCCGGCCTCACCGGCGATCATCTTCTGGGGGACGGTCTGGTGCCCGTCTATAGCGCTCTGGGCAGGCATCCCGATAGAACTCAGGATCTTTGTCTTCCAAAGTCCCATCAGTGGATTGGCAGCAACATGAATCATTTCGATCTGCTCAACCATCCCGGCGTATACAAGCGGTTGAAAGTCTGGTTGAAGCCAGGTTAAACCTTGGAACGGCAGGAACCCTCAGGTTCCCCAAGGGGAATGGACTTTTTCAGAAATTGTAATTTGGTTTGACCGATGGCGCCTGGTTCTTCGTATAAACTAAGAAGAGCAGGCGGCGTCGCGTGCATAGATCTTCCATTGGAAAAGTGGCTTTGAAAAAATGCGCCTCTTAAAGGCAGCGCAATTTCCAACGAAGATCGCAGCGAAGTTATATAAACACAGACGTGTACATTCTATCCATACATTTAGAAATTGGATCGCTTCAATGGGGCGCCTCGAAAAAGCATCTATCTTAAGGAGCCATATATGAGTGAAGACCCAACAAAAGGGGGCAGCGAGGGAGTAGAAATTCATCACCAGATCTTGGAGGACTGGTTAAAGAAAGTCGTTGAGATTCCTGAGATTAAGCTGATTTGGTTGGAAGGCAGTTTGGCCTACAATACCGCCACGCCCGGATCGGACATTGATTTGCACATGGCGATTGCGGACAGCGGGTTCGACAAAATCTGGGGAACCATGCAGGGGAAGTTGAAGGTGCTTGAAGGCTTCGGCGAATTCTACCCTATGGCGGATGGTCAGTTCGTGAGGATTATGACCAAGCATGGGGTGATTATCGAGCTTAACACACATCGGGTCAGTGGTTTGTCGGGTTTGAAGTTTCATCTCAAATGGCAGTTCCTCCACTGTGCCTTGCCAGAGGGTCCACCAGAATTTGGGTTGGCTGAGCCGGACCTTGACCTCTCGTATCCCCCAAACAGGCCCTTATCACCAGAAATCGTTAAAAAACTGACCCTTGAAGCCATGTTCGAGCAGGCATACATTGCCGCGCCCTTTTACCACAACGAAAAGGAGTCCATCATTGTATGCCTGGACAAAGCCAGGAACCTGTTGCTAAGAGTATTGTACAGAAGAGCGGGTATCCGATTTGCAAAGCGCTATAAACACCTCACTTCCGTACTTCCAGCAGAACATCTCGCGGATTACCGCCAGAGTTTTGTCGAGGTATCGGGAACAGAGCGCGACAAAGCAGCTCTCGCCGCGACCTGCATGCGAGTGATCACCTTAATTGGAAAAC
>JBNKOV010000636.1:0-3813 GCA_050294955.1 Holophagae bacterium | reverse complement strand
GCAGCCGATATACTTTGCCCGACTCCGTTCCCGGTTCAATGGTCAACGTTTCTTCGCCATCTAGTGTAGGCACCCGGATTTCATCACCCAATGCCGCCTGAGCCACATTTATTTCTAAATCGAGCCAGACGTCATCACCACGCCGTTCAAACTGCCGTACATACTGTAAAGCGCTTCAATCTCTTCGTAGACCTGGATATGAATTTTCAGGCTATGAGACTGGTAATTGCCTTTTCGTGATGGAGATGTCTGAAAAGTGGCGCTATCCAGGCTTCGATTTAATGTCTCTCTGGCCATTTCCATTAATCGGTCACCGGTTAACTCAAGATCTTTAACAATAATCTTGAAAAGAAAAAAGTTCGGCAATTCTATCATGTCTCGCGCTGTTGGCTGCTCGTTCATTAGCGCCCTCCTCACATTATTATTCTAACAGGCCTTTCTACCCGGCGGTTCAAAAAGTTGCTAGGAATGTGGATGGTTCGGTTGGTGTTGGTTGAAGTATAATAATTTGACCGTTCAGCTGAAAGGCCGAGGGGTTTATTGGAGAGCGTTGTATGATACTGACCTCGCAAGAACTGGCCCGTTATAATCGCCATTTGAAATTACCGGGCTTTGGCCTGGAAGGTCAATTGAAGTTAAAACAATCCAGCGTGTTGTTGATAGGGGCCGGTGGTTTGGGATGTCCAATTGGCATGTACCTGGCCGGGGCTGGAGTTGGTCGAATTGGCGTCGTGGATTTTGATGTGATTGAGGTCAGCAATTTACAGCGTCAGATCTCTCACAAGACCGATGATGAAGGTCTGCCGAAGGCGGACAGCCTGGTTCAAGCCATGGAGGCCCTAAACCCAAAGGTGGAGTATTTTTCCTATCGGCGAAAACTGGATGCCTCATGGGTTTCCTCGCTGGTGCAAGAATATGACCTGGTTATTGATGGCACCGACAATTACACAACCAGATATTTGGTGGCTGATGCCTGTTTTTTTGAGAAGAAACCGCTGGTTTACGGGGCTATTCACCAATTCGACGCTCAAATATCTTTGTTCAATCCAGCAAAAGGTTCCTGTTACCGTTGTCTGTTCCCCGTCCCGCCGGATCCCAGTGCAACGCCCTCCTGCAGCGAAGCGGGTGTTCTTGGAGTGTTGCCAGGTGTTGTTGGCGTTATGATGGCTTGTGAAGCCATTAAATTTCTTTCCGGTCTTAAGACTCTGGAAGGCTCCCTGGCTTTATACAGTGCGATCGATCAGAGTATTCGACATATCCGGTTGAATAGAGATCCGAATTGTCCTCTGTGTGGCGAATCGCCAACCATCAAGTCCGTTGTTGAGGAAGTCTTCGTTTGTGACAATGAGCCTTTGGCGCCCGAGATCACTGTTGAGTATGCTCAAGAACTCATTAACAATGGCGCTACAGTGCTGGATGTCAGAGACGAACATGAATGGCTCACCAATAGGTTGCCATCTGCTGCCCATATCCCCCTCAGTCAGTTGACTCTGGACCGGGCGTGTGAGTTCAGTCGCGAGGCGCCTCTGGTGGTCTATTGTTATAAAGGCAGTCGGAGTAAAAAGGCTGTGACGCTCTTAAAAGACTGGGGCTTTGATCAGGCGGTCAGCATGGCTGGCGGCATTGATCAATGGTGTAAAACGGTGGACCCTTCTATGGTGAGGTATTGAGGCGAACACAGATCTGACCGACCTGCATTCGCCTATAGGTCAGGGCTTCCCTGTGAGGGATTTTGCTGCCGCTTTGAGAACTTCAGGATCCAGACGAATCTTGTAATCCGGATTGACATACTCAAAGACAATTTTTCCGCCTTTATCGGTTAGGAATACGGCAGGAACGGTCATCAACGGTTCATTTCTACCGTAAAGACCCACTAAATCAATGCCGTAGTTTTTGTATATTTCTACGGTTTTGGTGTCCACGGAAAAGGCAAGTCCAAAGGCCAGAGATGCTTTCATTTCTGAATCGGAAAGAAAGCGGAAATTCTTCAATTTGTGCTTTTTCGCAGTTTTGCTCAAGGCCTCTGGCGAGTCCTGAGATATAACAAGAACCTGGCAACCCATGGCGCTAAGCGCCTCATACTGCTCTTGCAACTGAACCAGTTGCTTCGTGCAGTAGGGTCACCAACCTCCTCGATAAAAAACAAGAATGGAAGGCGTGGTCTTTATTTCTTCGGCCAGGTCCACCGGTTTACCTTCCAAATCCGTCAGTGAAACCGAAGGGATCGACGCCCCGATCAATAGGGGTTGAATGGTCGTGGAAGACGATGCTTTTTCCCCAGCACCAGCGGCCAGGCAAAAAAGCATACTCAACAAAAACAGCATGGAATACCGCTTTAACATAAAATCTCCTTTGTCATCACCAGTTGAAGATAGTCAACGGCGCGTAACGCCCTTTTCTTAGCTTCATCCTTGTGAAAAGCTGCATCCATGAAATCATGATTTGAATGCACTCGTCAATGGGAACGGTTAAATGCAGTCTGTTTATTCCTGAATCTTCCAAAGTCCCCAGCCGACCAGTAGATGGGCGCCCCATTTAACGGATTGAATTGAGGGAAAAATGGTGACATTTTACGATTGGTTTTTCGTGGCTTCTAGAGAAAAGTCATTAATTTATAAAAACCTGCATTCCCAAGGTTACAAGTAACCTACCGGTTGTGATATGATCAAAGGCGGCTATAATGTGTGAGAAGAAATCCTTAGTGGTATCAAAAATGACTCTGCAATTTGTCCACCATCTCAATTATCGTGAAGATCCATTACCTGATGGGGATGCCTTTTTATGAAAAAAAAGATCTCTATAGACCAGCTTGAACCGGGCATGTATGTGGTCTCCACCAATCGCAGCTGGCTTCAGATTCCCTTTTTTCGAAAAAGAATCAAAAGTCGGGAAATTGTTGAGAAGCTAAGGAGTTATCGAGTAACTGACGTCGTCATAGACACCGATCGCGGTCGTGATATAAGCGCCAGCAGTTCTTCGGGGCCTGTGGATCCATTCAACCATCCTGAGGTTCTGGCGGCAAATATGAGTCGGTCCGTGGTCCTCCATTCCAGGGTCATGAACGAAACAGCGGAAATGATGGATGATATCCGTAGCGGCAAAGGGTTTTCTGAAAAAAAGGCGGATCGACAGGTAAACCTTCTCATTGATCAGGTCATGGAAGATCCACAGTCTCTTTTATGTGTCAGTGTACTGAAGAACGCAGACGAATTTACGTTCAACCATTGTGTGAACACGGCCATCCTTGCCTTGTTTGTGGGTCAATCTCTTGGGCAGTCCCGTAGTGAATTGTTGAATTTTGGCAAGGGCGCTCTGTTGCACGATTTGGGAAAATGCATGGTCCCAAAAGATATTCTCATGAAGCCGGGAAAGTTGAATCAAGAAGAGGAGACCACCATTAAAACCCATGTGGAAAGAGGCGTTAATTATTTAAAGAAAATGAATGTCGTCTCAACTGAAGTCTTGCAGTTTGCCCATGAGCATCACGAGCGAATGGACGGCAGCGGTTACCCCAGGGGATTAAAAGGCGATCAAATATCATGGTGTGGCAAGTTGGCCGCTGTATTGGATGTTTACGACGCCATTACCCATGAAAATTATTATAAGAACTCGGAGGATCCAAAATCGGTTTTGGAGTTCATTGCCAAAGGCGGCAGTAGTTTGTTCGATCCCAAGGCATATAAAGCGCTTTCCGATTGTGTAGGGCTTTATCCCCCTGGGACCTTGCTCATGTTGGATACAGGCGAAATGGCTGTTTCCTATGAACCCAATAATCGGGTGCCGGATCGGCCAAGAGTTTTGCTCCTAACCAGA
>JBNKOV010000635.1:0-3815 GCA_050294955.1 Holophagae bacterium | reverse complement strand
ATGCCGAAAGACATATGGATTAGAGAAAGAGGGCTGGGGAAAAACAAGACCAAATGCTCCTGGGCCTAATTGGAAAACTATCGGGTAACTAGCTGCGAAAAATAATGATAACTTGTTTGAGTTCTGTTAGAATTGGATGTTTGCGGCCCACGCATTTGATATAAATGGATCTATTGGTTGTTTCATTACCGCAAAACTCGTAAAATACCAGAATTGTTTTAATGAGAGAGGGGACGATGTCTCGACGCGGGATGAAAATAAAAACAATCTTATTTTGGAATCTGCTCTTTATGGACGCCTTCGTGCTCCACTTCCGCTATGGCGGGATGGCGGTGGGCGATCTCATTTTTCATGGGATCTGCCTGGGACTTGCCACCTTGCTGCTGGTCAGCCACAAGCGGACCTACCCGATTCCCAAATGGATACCCATACTGTTCACCAGCGTTATCGTGCTGGTATTGTTGCAGCTTGCCCCGCTCCCTCAGTTTCTCTTCCCCATCCTGGCGCCCATCAAGCACCGGGTCCTCACCACCATCACCGGCATTTATCCGGAAATTCCCTACACCACTCAGATCTCCATTCTCCCCATCGTCGCGCCCATTAGAATCATCACCTTATTGATGGACATGTACCTCATCATCCTGGCCATCATGGCGCCCAGGCCCAAGGCCTCGCTTTACCGTTTCTGGTTGGTGGCCATCAGTTTAACTACCGCGAGCCTGGCTATTGTCACCAGCACCGAAACCACCTACGACTCCGGCCTTCACCACCTTTACAAGGGCACGTTTGGCGGTCTGGTGAACCCCAATAACTTCGCGGCCCTTGCCAACATTTTAATGGCGTTGTTGTTGGGACAAGTGGTTGTCAGCCTGCGCGAGGCCTGGATCCAGATGCGAAGCCCGGGAGAAAGCGATTCTCGGAATCTACTGAAAAAGATCATCTTCAGCTTGTTTTATCTCTTCTGCTATCTGCACACATTCTTTGGGTTTCAGACCGTGAAAAGCCGCTCCGGCGTGTTGGGCTTCATTATGGTCCACCTGATCATGGGCCTGTTCTTGTTTTTTGAGATGGGCAGCCTGAAGGCTCGGTTCTTCAGCCCCAAACGGCTTGGCCTGGCCCTGGCGTTCCTTGTCCTTGTCGGCGGCGTGGCCAGCTTTTTACCCATTAATAAGGGTCTGCTTGAACTTCAGGATCAGGGACTGCAATCCATCAACAGGGTCCACTTCCTGCGCATTGGCATCGATTATATCAAGGAGTTCCCGGTCCTGGGCGCTGGGCTTGGGGCTTCGGAATGCATCTTGGAGGCGGTGCAGCCCAAGGTCTATCACCACATGGGCAATGCGCGCCATTTGCATAATGAATATCTGCAATACGCCATCGAACTTGGGTTGCCGGGAATTGTGGCGTTGCTCCTCTTCATGGGTCTTGTGGGCCGCAGTCTCATACCGGGCCTGTCGCTGCCTTCCTTTGAGGAACGGGTGTTTTTCATGGCGCTTTGTTCCTCGCTTATGTTCCTCGCAGCGCTATGCCTGATCTCCTTTCCTCTCAGGATCACCTCCATTCGCGTGTTGGTGCTGCTGGTCACGTTCCTGGGCTATAAAATGGCCAGCAACGATCATCGACAGGCCAATCCCCGGGCGTTTCTGGCGATGATCTCCACCATCCTGATCGCCTGTCTGGCCTGGCTGATCCCCACGTTCCGCTACAAGCCTGCTGAAGGCGGAGACATGGAGCAGATCGCCTACACCATTCGTTATGGCCGGGCCTATAAGGAACATTTCTTTGTGGCCAACGATAAGCTGGGCAAGTTCTTTCAATCCGCCAGGTTTAGCGAAGAACATCGCGACGAACTGGAGGAAATACAGCGGGAAATCTATAAATCGTTGGAGTATCAGCAGTTCAACATCAAAGCCCTCAATGTGCTCTTCCTCACCGACGCGCTTCTGGACAAGCTGGACCATCCCGAATACGATCAGGCCCGTTATGAGGCCTTGCGGCACAAGGCGCAGGTTATCAACGACCTGGGACAAGGCGCCAATGTCAACTCCCAGTCCGCCCTGTTGTTCATCTACGGCATGTACGAGGAGCATCTGAACGAAGCGGACCGTCAGGCCTATGACGAATTGAAAGAAGCCTATTCCTGGAACCTTCGAACCGCTAAAAAGCGTATTAAGAAGAGAGAGCAGGAAGCGAACACAGGGGTTGAATAGTCCCCTCGCGAGCCGTTCTCATAACTCTTGAGCAGTTCACATAAAGCCCAAGTCTCACGCCGGGTTGGGCGCGTATATTGGCTGTAGCGGGAAGAAAAAAGGAGGCTACCTTGTCCAAAATCTGTTTATCCATCACCGCCCTCATGATGATCCTTACCGGCAGTTCCATGGCTCAAGAGCCCTTTGTTCTCAAAAACAAAGGCGACGAAGTTCATGGGGAGCTGAAGCGGTTCACCGTGCCAGAGAACCGACACAACCCCAACACTCGAGACATCGAGCTGGTCTATCTGCATTTGAAAACGCAAAACCCCAATCCCAAACCGCCCATCGTCTATCTCGCCGGAGGCCCGGGCGTTTCTGGCGTCAACACGATTCGCTATGCTTTGCAAGACATGGTGTTGCCCCTTCTGGAGGATCGCGATGTCATTGCCCTGGACCAAAGAGGCACGGGCCGGAGCAACGGGCTGCCCACGTGCAATCTGGACAAAGGTCTGCCTCTTGACCAGGCGGCGGATCGTGAAGCCTACGAAGCCCGAGCGCGGGAAACCGCCAGCGCCTGCGCCCAATTCTGGCGCGAGCAGGGCGTGGACCTGGAGGCCTATACCACCGAGGAAAACGCCGACGACGTAGACGCCCTGAGACAGAACCTTGGCGTAGACAAAATCGCGCTCTGGGGCGGCAGTTACGGCTCCCATCTCGCGCTTTCCGTGCTGCGCCGCCATGAAGCCCATATTGATCGGGTGCTGGTGAACGGCGTCGAAGGTCCCGACCACACCCTTAAATTACCGTCCGACACCCAGGCGCTCCTGGAGCATCTCGACAAGAAGGCGGCGCAATTGGGCGTCATGAAGGGCCGCTCCTTCCTTGAAACGGTGGAAACGGTCATCACCCGATTGAAGAAACAACCGCAAACCGCGTTTTACAAAGATGATAAGGGCATGGACGTAAAGGTGGTTATCTCCGCGTTCGACATCCAATTGCTCACCGCCAAAAACCTCAGAGGCCCCGATGAGATGAAGCGACTGCCCGCGGGATTTCTCCGCATGGTGAACGGCGAATTCGATTTCCTCGCCAAAACCGTGGCCCAATTGCGCAACCCCAGGGTTTTAAGAGCCATGCCTGTCCTCACCGACGCAGCTTCAGGGGCTTCGGCCCAGCGGCTCGCCAAAATAAAAGACCAAAGAGATCGAACCCTTCTGGGCGATGCATCCAATATGTGCCTGCATGCGGCCATTGAAGGACTGGGGCTTCCCGGGCTTTCAGACCCATTCCGATCTCCCATTAAATCGAGCGTGCCCGTGCTTCTGGTGAGCGGCAGTCTGGATGGTCGAACCCCGCCCGCCAACGCGGAGGAAGTCTTAAAGGGTCTGCCCAACGGCGCCCATATTCTGGTGGAAGGCGCGGGCCATAGCGGCGATATATTCACCCGAGGCAACACCTTACAATACGTGATGGACTTCCTGCACGGCAAGAAGGTCGCTTCCGATGTGGTGGCTTTCGGCCAGAAAAGGACCGGCATGAAAATGGACGCCCGTGAGTTGAAAGCCTACGAAGGCGCCTACGCCATGCCCGACGGCGACGCTATTATTAAAGTAGGAGAAGGGG
>JBNKOV010000634.1:3600-3831 GCA_050294955.1 Holophagae bacterium | reverse complement strand
TCTCAGTGAAGGTGACGGAGATGGTTCGCGACGAGAGAATTGGCTTCACCTGGCCAACGGATTCTGGAGGGGAGACTCGGGTGGAGATGGATTTCCTGCCTCTGGAAGGCGGCGGTACTCAGGTCAAAATTCGAGAGTCTGGTTGGCCCGAGAATGAAAAGGGACTGAACCAGTCTTACGGCAATTGCATGGGCTGGAGCCAGATGCTCTGTTGTTTGAAGGAGATCGGAA
>JBNKOV010000634.1:0-3590 GCA_050294955.1 Holophagae bacterium | reverse complement strand
AGAAGGGTGAGAATCTTCGAGAATTTTTCTATTAGACCCGGTAAAACCCTAAAGGACTGTGAGGAATGGCCGAAATATAGGGGAGCGGGCTTGGGATGGCCCTGATTTTTGGTGAGCTGCAACACATTTTCCCAATAAAAAGTGAAAATGACATTTTTGTAATCTTGCGGTCAGGGTCTGGTCATATTTAAAATATAAATTGATATAAAGCCGGATCTATCGATCCTGTATTTACCCCTTCTTCAGTTAAAGTCGCCAGTTTCAATTTCATCCCAGGAATATCTATGGCTAAAAGACTATCTCTCTTTAAACCCGCCCTCACCGTTTTGTACGGCATTTGCCTGGCCAGTTTTTTCTATTTTCTGATTGTGGCCATGCCTTATTACGCGACGCCCATGGTTGAGAGGCCCCTTCACCCGGATTATGTGAAATTTAAGCCGGCTGGGACTTATGGGCTTCTGTTTGGGGTGGTTGGCTCTGTTTTTATGTTCTCCCTTCTGTTGTACTCACTGAGGAAGCGGACTCGAATATTTGGCAAGCTGTTTACCATTAAGCGATGGTTGGATGTCCATATCCTTTTTGGGGTGATGGGTCCCTGCTTCATATTGCTGCATACTTCCTTTAAGTTGGGCGGTTTGGTGGCGGTGAGTTTTTGGTCCATGATGGCGGTGGCGCTAAGCGGGCTTTTTGGCCGCTATCTCTATATCCAAATTCCTCGGAACATTCGCGGCGAGGAATTGGGGGTTCGGGAGCTGGAGGCTCAGGACCGGGAACTTGGCGTGTCGCTGCAAACCAAGTTCGGGCTTTCTTCCGATCAGGTGGATGAAATGATGGACACACTGAATGGAGGCGGGGATAAGTCTAATGGTTTGTTTTGGCTCCACATGATTACCGGCGACTTGAAGCGGCAATGGCGCATGTTCCGCGCTCGCAAGACGCTTCCAGCTCGCTACAATATTTCTCCTCAGTACGCGGCGGCCTTGATTGAAGCTGCGGGGCGCAAATCTACGATGAAGCGCCGAATCGCCCGTTTGGAACGAGTGCATAAGTTGTTTCATTACTGGCATGTTATTCATCGGCCATTTGCGCTGATTATGTACATCATCATGATCATTCATATTGTGATCGCGCTGCTGTTCGGCATCTCCTGGCGGGCAGGTTTGGGCGGCAACAATGTGATGGGATTGGGGTTGTAAATGGGCGGGCGTTTTCTCCTCCTCGCTGCGGGCGCCCTTTTATACGGCGCTGTCTGCTTTGGGCAATTGTCCCCCGGCGACCTTCACGAGGTCCACAAACATCTGGAGGGCTTGGGGAATTGTACGCAATGTCACGAGATTGGAAATAAAGATTTTAGCGCTAAGTGTCTGGCCTGTCACACGATGTTAAAAGATCGGATTGAAGACGGCAAGGGGCTTCATGCGCAAACGGGGTACGAGGTTTGTCAGTCCTGCCACGTGGATCATCACGGACGGACATTTGAGCTGGTTCGCCTGGTTGAGGATGAGTTTGAGCACGATAAGACGGGTTATTCCCTGAATGGAAAACACGGGGAGCTGGCTTGTCGTGATTGCCATAAGGCTGAATTGATAGGTGATGTGAAGGCCCTAACTGATAAAGGCAAGGATCCCAGCCACAGCTTTCTGGGGTTGACGCCTTCTTGCATCGCCTGTCATGAGGATATTCACAGGGGTCAACTCTCGGAGTCCTGCGGAGACTGTCACCAGGAAACGGGGTGGCGGCCTGTCTCCGGATTCGACCACGGCAAGGCCCGGTTTATTTTAGAAGGAAAACACGCGGATGTTGATTGTAAGCAATGCCATGCAGGAGAAACGGGATCCGATGACGTGGCTGCCATGATCTTTAAACCTCTCGCTTTTGATCGTTGCCTGGACTGTCACCAGGATGAGCACGAGGGTCAATTGGCTCAGGATTGCACAACCTGCCACAGTGTTGAGGGTTGGAAACCTGTTTCGGGTTTCTCTCACAATAAGGCTCGCTTCTCGCTTACGGGCAAGCATGAGGACACGGCCTGCGAGTCCTGTCATCCCCAGATGAGGTCCAAGTCCAGTGGACGGCTGTTAACTCGTTTCACGGGAATGGCCTTTGGGGAGTGCAGCGATTGTCATAAAGATGTTCACCTCAACAAGTTGGGTTCTAACTGCAAGTCTTGTCATTCCACAGCGAGCTGGAAGAACTACCGCAAGGACCGATTTGATCACGATAAGACGGACTATCCATTAACAGGCTCTCATATGGAGGTTTCATGCAAGGCCTGTCACGGATCGGTCCGCAAAACCATAGCCAGGTTCGCCTATTGCGACGATTGCCACAAGAACGTGCATCTCAACCAGATCAACCATGGGAATTATGAGGAGGGTTGTGAGTCCTGTCATTCCACCGCTGGATTTGTTCCCGCAATGTATTCAGCAGTGGAGCATGACAAGACAGCTTTTCCCTTGCAGGGCAGTCACCTCGCGGTTCCCTGTATTGCGTGCCATGAGCCGGTTGGCGGCGATGCGGCGGTTCGACAATTCCACTTCCCGAACTTGTCTTGGTCGCACATGTCACGCCGACCCTCACGAGGGGCGAGCCGATGAAGCTATCAAGACATTTGGGGCCGGCCAGGGCTGCGAGGTGTGCCATGGCTCTGATAGGTGGGATGTCCTGGCCTTTCCTCATGATAAGACCCGGTTTTCTCTGGAAGGCGGGCACCAGAAGGCGTCCTGCAAGCAGTGTCACAGCCCTGAAGGTCATGGGGATGCGGCGTCTCTTCGTTTTGAGCAGACTTCCAGCACTTGCGGGGATTGTCACAAGGATCCTCATTTCGGTCAATTTAAGCAGCAGGGACTGAGACCCGCCGAGGTTTGCGAGAGCTGTCACGTTGTGACCAGTTGGAGGCCCGAGAGGTTTGAGCACAACACCATGAGCCGGTTTTCTTTAAAGGGCGGCCATGAAAGTGTAAAATGTTCATCATGCCACTTTGAGGAAGCTTTAGAAGCCGACAATTTTGTCCGATATAAACCTTTGGATGTTCAATGTATTGCCTGTCATGGCGAATCACAGGGTAGGAAGGAGCGGAAACCATGAAATCGATTTATGGCATTTGGATCTCATTTCTCATATTTGGAGTTTTTGTTCCCTGGTCCATTGCCCAAAATCCTCATGGAGAGTTGAACATGCCCTGCTCGTCCTGTCACACCACGGAGAGTTGGCGGGAGCTGGCCAACCCCATGACCTTTACCCATGACGACACCCAATACCCTTTGGAAGGCAGCCATGAGCAACTTGATTGTATGCAGTGTCATAAGAGTACTGTTTTTACAAAGGTTGGTGAGTTGTGCTCGGATTGTCACACCGATATCCACAAGGGCGATCTGGGACCGGATTGCGAGAGTTGTCATACCACGCAGACCTGGGACAACCGTTTTGTGATGTTGGACCGTCATCAGAACACGCAATTCCCGCTGGTGGGTCCTCATGCAGCGACGGACTGCGAGGCTTGCCATATCAACCAGCAACGCCACGAATATACCATTACGCCGGTGGAGTGCGTGGGGTGTCACATGGAGGATTACAGGGCGGCAACCCTG
>JBNKOV010000633.1:0-3834 GCA_050294955.1 Holophagae bacterium | reverse complement strand
TCACTCTTGGAAACCATACGCGCCGATGCAGGTATTCCCTGGCTGCCGATTATTGTTTTCACGGACCATCCAATCTCAGAAGACGAAAAAAGCAACCTGGATCCCTACGTGGAGAGCGTGGTTGTAAAGCCGGACAAAATTCCGGAACGTATTTTGGACGAGACCATCCTTTTCCTCCATCGAGTAGAAGAAGATCTCGATGAAAACCAGCGAGATATCTTGCGGATGATCCACAACAAGGAAGCCATTTTCAAGGACCGTAAAATACTGATCGTAGATGACGACATGCGCAACGTTTTTGCCCTCACCTCGGTATTAGAGGAAAAAGGCGTCCACGTTCTGGTAGGCAGAAATGGAAGGGAAGGTCTTGAAAAGCTGGACGCAAACCCAGACGTAGCTCTGGTCCTCATGGACATCATGATGCCCGAGATGGACGGCTATGAAGCCATAAGGAGAATACGCCAAAAAGAGCAATTCAAGGAACTTCCAATCATCGCTCTCACCGCCAAAGCCATGAAAACCGACCGGCGTAAATGCATTGACGCAGGCGCCAACGACTACATGACCAAACCGCTGGACACCGTGAAGCTTTTTTCACTCATGCGTGTCTGGCTCTACTAACCAGGGGTTCTCCTTGAATAACGTGACCATTGAAAACATCGAAGTTCGCCTGCTGCTGGAAGCTGTGTTCCTACGATACGGTTACGATTTTCGGTCCTACGCCCAAGCATCAGTAAAGCGTAGGATTATGAGCTTTCTCAAGCACCATGAGCTGGGCAATATTTCCGAAGTTCAACACCGAATCCTCTACGACGAGGAGGTCTTCCAAAAGTTACTTTCGGAGCTATCGATAAATGTCTCTGAAATGTTTCGCGACCCGCCTTTCTATAAATCTGTGAAGGAAAAGGTTTTACCCGAGTTGGCAGACCGAGATCACCTGAAAGTCTGGCATGCGGGCTGTTCCGGCGGGGAGGAAATCTACTCCCTTGCCATTCTCATTCTTGAGGCGGGACTCTACGACCGAACTCAGTTCTACGCCACTGATTTTAATGAGCTCATACTGAAGAAGGCCCGTGAAGGCATTTACCCCGCACAGAAGATCAAGCTTTTTACTCAAAACTATCATCTCGCGGGATGTGAAGGGTCCTTCTCCGATTATTACACGGCAAAATTTGGCTCGGCAGTCATGGATCAGTCCCTTAAGAAGAATATCGTTTTCGCAGATCACAACCTGGCTACTGATGGCGTTTTCGGGGAAATGAATCTGATATTTTGTCGCAACGTACTGATTTACTTCGACAAAAACCTTCAGAACCGAGTTTTCCAGCTCTTTTACGACAGTCTGGCAGACGATGGTCTGCTCTGTTTGGGATCGCGAGAAAGCGTTAAGTATTCCGCCCTTTCTTCCCATTTCGAGGATTTCGACCCGAATCAGAAGATCTACAGGAAAAGGAGGGCGGCGTCATGAGCTACAACGCCCTGGTTATTGGAGTTTCCGCCGGTGGATTTCATGCCCTGCAAAAGATTCTCCCCAAAATTCCCGTCTCCTTTCCACCCATTTTAATTGTGCAGCACATCCACCGCCACATGGATGACGCACAGATTGAACGGTTGCAGAAAAGCAGCGCCCTGGAGGTGAGATTCGCAGAAGATAAAGATCTAACCAAGAAAGGGATGGCTCTTTTCGCTCCTGCAAATTACCACATGCTTGTGGAAACCAATCACACCATCTCCCTGAACACAGGTCCACCGGTAAATCACGCCAGACCATCCATCGACCCCCTATTCGAAACAGCAGCCGAGGCATTTGGACGCAGCCTAATCGGATTGATCCTCACCGGAGCGAGCAGCGATGGCAGTAAAGGCCTGCGGCGCGTCTCGGAATTGGGCGGACTAACCATTGTCCAGAATCCGGAGACCGCCGAAATGAGCATGATGCCCAAATCGGCCATCGCTGCAACGGATGTGGATTTAATCGCCAACCTGGAAGATCTGCCAGGCCTTCTCGTGCGTCAGATCACTCCCAGCAACCCAGTAAACCTCGAAAACCCATGAGGCTGACAATGCCATGATTTCCATCCCTAAAACCTTCAAGGACCTCACGTTATCAATCTTGAGCGGCAACAGGCAATGGAGGCGCAAGTGACACATATCCCTGAACTCAACCTCTTGATCGTGGATGATAGAGAGGAGAACCTTTTGGCCTTAGAAAGCATTTTGGAGAGGCCCGATCTGAACATTGTCCGAGCGACATCTGGGAATGAAGCTTTGGGAAAAATGCTGGAACTCGACTTTGCCCTTGTTCTCATGGACGTGCAAATGCCAGAGATGGATGGCTTTGAGACTGCCGAGCTAATGCGAGGCTCGGAACGCACCCGCCATGTTCCCATCATTTTCGTTTCCGCCATCAACAAGGACCAGTTCAATATTTTCAAGGGGTATGAAAGCGGCGCAGTGGACTATCTGCTGAAACCCATAAACCCAGAGATCCTCAAATCTAAAGTAGATGTTTTCCTGGGGTTGCAACGCCAGCAGTTAGAGTTGGACTATGCGAGAGAACAGGCCGACGCCGCCAATAGAGCCAAGGACCGATTCCTCGCGATTATGAGCCACGAGATTCGCACGCCCATGAATGGCATCGTGGGCATGACAGAGCTTTTGATGGAAACCGATTTGGACGAAGAGCAAAAGGACTACGCTCTGACCATTGAGCAATCCGCCTCCTGCCTGCTTGATATTATTAACGATATCCTGGATTTCTCCAAAATTGAAGCGGGAAAGATGGAACTTGAAGAATCGGTCTTCTCCTTAAATGACAGTTTGATGGGTGTCCGAAATCTGCTCATCGCCATTGCCCGAAAGAAAAACCTGGAACTGAATGTTCAAATCGACCGAAATGTGCCGGACACCATCATGGGTGATCGCGGCAGACTGCGACAGATCTTGTTGAATTTAACAGGCAACGCCCTGAAATTTACTGACCACGGAGAAGTGAACATCCACGTTGCTATGAACGACGTTCACAATCATAAGCTGGTTTTGAAATTTGAGGTGAAGGACACCGGCATCGGGATTGCTCCAGAGAAAACCAGTCTTCTGTTTAAAGATTTCTCCCAGGTGGATAATTCGGTTCAGAGAATGCAGGTTGGAACCGGGTTGGGTCTAGCCATATCCAAGCGCCTGGTGGAGGCCATGGGAGGTCAGATTGGCGTGGTTAGCGAACCGGGAATCGGCTCCAAGTTTTATTTCACCGCTCAGTTCAGCCCGATTTCGGAATCTCAACTTCAAGAGGACGAGGATTGCCCGGTCCACTCGGGCTCTTTTACCGGAAACGGTCAGATCCTGGTTGTAGAAGACAACTCCGTAAATCGCAAATTATTTTCTCGGCTCCTGGAGAAAAGGGGCTACCGACATCGAATGGCCGAAAATGGAGAGCAAGCCTTGGAGTTGTTGCAGGAAGATCGTTTTCACCTGGTCTTTATGGACTGCAATATGCCTCTCATGGACGGGTTTGAAACAACCGCCCGCATTAGAAATATGGAAGGCAGAATTGCAAGAATACCCATCATTGCCCTAACGGCGGCCACAGTGCAAGGCGACAGGGAGAAATGTCTGAAGGCGGGTATGAACGATTATCTAGCCAAACCCCTGGACACCAAAAGGTTTTATCAGCTAATCAATGCCTACCTGGCAAATGATTCACGTTAACAACCTATTGACCAGGTCCGTTTCTTAGGCGATCCGCATGGCCATTCTCATAGAACAACAAAGTGATTTTTGATGCAGGTCACTCGTGTTTCATATTTTAAAGGTCAGGTGCTGTCTAACCTGGCT
>JBNKOV010000632.1:0-3836 GCA_050294955.1 Holophagae bacterium | reverse complement strand
CCCGCCGCTTCGGGTATTTTTCGAGAAACCCACCGTAAAAGACATGGCCGCGTTCCTTGAAGACACCCTGACCGAAACCCGAGAATCCATCCCGCCGGCGTCTCGGGAAAACGGTCCCATTCCGGCGTCTTTCGCCCAAACCAGACTGTGGTTTATCGACCAGTTCCAACCGGGCAATCCGGCCTACAATCTGCCCATGTTCCTGACCCTTTCCGGCTCCCTACAGGTGGAGAACCTGACCGCCGCGCTTAACGCCATGATCCAACGGCACGAACCCTTGCGCACGGTTTTCGCCAGTGGAGACGCGGCGCCGATCCAAATCATCAACCCGCCGTTCTCCCTTGAGCTGACCTGTGAAGAGACGCCGAAGTCTCAGGTCCAAGCCCTTGCAGCCCAATACGCCAGGCAGCCTTTTGACCTGGCTGAAGGCCCCCTTTTCCGCTGTCGGTTGTTGAAGACCGATCAATCGGAATACCTCTTGATGATGGTCTTCCACCACATTATTTTTGACGGTTGGTCCGGCGAGGTCTTCCTTAAAGAGCTGGCCCATTACTACAACAACCTGCTCGACGGTCAAGACCCGGCTCTGGAAACGCCGAGCATCCAATACGCCGATTTTTCCGCCTGGCAGCGAAGCTGGTTGGAAGGGGGCGAACTGGAGAAGCAGCTCGCCTACTGGAAAGAGAAATTAGGCGGCGCGCCTCAAGTAGAGCTGCCAACCGACGGACCCAGGCCCAGGCAGTTGAGCCACGACGGCGACGCCTACGCCTTCCAGTTGTCCCCAAAACTGCTGAGCGACCTGGATCAGCTTTGCAGCGAGTCAGACGCCACCCGTTTCATGGCCCTGCTGGCGGCCTTCAAAATGATGCTGCACCGCTACGGATGCGGCGATGACCTGGTGGTTGGATCTCCCATTGCGGGCCGTAACCGGGCGGAGCTGGAATCCCTGCCCGGTTTGTTTGTCAACACCCTGGCCTTGCGAACCGATCTCGCGGATTGCCGTTCTTTTCATGATCTGATCTCTCGTGTGAAGCAGACGACCCTGGACGCTTACGACCATCAGGACGCGCCCTTCGAGAAACTGGTGGAAGCGCTCAGTCTTGAGCGAGATCCCAGCCGCAACCCGCTGTTCCAGATCATGTTCAATCTGTTCACGCCCGCAACGGACGAGGACGCGCTCAAAGGCCTGAAAACCAAAACCTTTGACGTGGACTGGAACCTGACCCATTTCGATCTGAGCGTTGGCGTGAGCGCGGACCAATCCGGGCTGAGAGGCGTTTTCAATTACAACACCCATCTGTTTAAACCCGCCACCATCCAACGCATGGCGGGCCATTTCAGCAATCTCTTGACCCAGGCCATAGGCGAGCCGGACCGGGATTTCAGGCAATTCCAAATCCTGGAACCCGGTGAATGGGATCTGCTTAAGGCGTGGAATCACAAGCAAGAGCCCTATCCAACGGATGTTTCCATGCACGCGTTGATTGAAGCAAGGGCCGTAGCAACGCCTCAAGAAACAGCGGTGCTTATGGCCGACGAAAGCGGCCTGTCCCTGACCTATGAGGATCTGAACCGCAAGGCCAATGCTCTGGCTCATCACTTAAGAACCAAAGGGGTTGGGCCTGAGGTCATTGTGGCGCTTTGCCTGGAGCGGTCTGTGGAAATGATCGTTGGCCTGTTGGGCGTCATGAAGGCGGGCGGCGCCTATGCGCCGTTGGATCCCGAGCTTCCCGAATCCCGTCTCCGGTTCATGTTGGGCGACATGGGCGTGAAGCACGCCCTGACCCAAACCAGCCTTTCCCATCGGTTCCCGGATCTGGATGTCCTGTGCCTGGATGCCTGGGATTTCTCCGAGGCGGACCACAACCCGGTGAACCAAACTCACTCAGACAACCTCGCTTATGTTATTTACACCTCGGGATCTACAGGCCTTCCAAAGGGGGCCGCGCTCTGTCATCGCACCGCGATTAACCTGGCCCACTCGCTCCATAAGAAGGTGTACCAGCCCAGCGGCGAGCCCATGCGCATCACCCTCAACGCGCCGCTTTATTTCGACGCTTCGGTGCAGCAGATCTCCCAATTGATCTTCGGCAGAACCCTGTGCGTCATGCCGGAGGCCACTCGAAGAGACGGGCAGGCCTTTATCCAGGCCCTTCAAAAACATCGCATCGAACTTTTAGACGGCACGCCTACCCTGCTGGAAATGCTGATGGACGCCGGTCTGGCCCAAACCCCGGATCTCGCCTTAAAAGCCGCCATCATTGGCGGGGAGGCCTTCAACGAATCCCTGTGGGAATCTGCGGCCCAACACCAGAGCGTGTCATATTTTAACGTCTACGGCCCCACGGAATGCACAGTAGACGCCACCGCAACCCGGGTTTCCTCCAAAGCCAGACCCAATATTGGCATATGGAATCTGGACCCAAGCGGCCTGCCCGCGCCGCTCTGCGTTCCAGGAGAATTGACCATCTCGGGACAATGCCACGCCAGGGCCTATATCAATCGACCAGGGCTCACAGCCGAGCGATTCATACCTGATCCCTACTCCGAAACGCCAGGCGCCCGGTGCTATAAAAGCGGCGACCTCAGCCGATTCCTGCCAGACGGGTCCATCGCTTATGAGGGCCGGATAGACTTCCAGGTCAAGCTGCGCGGGTTCCGCATCGAGCTGGGCGAAATCGAGTCCCAGCTTGAACAGCTCCCCGGTGTTTCTCGCGCCCTGGCCGCCGTGCGCGAAGAGGAAGGCAACCAATGGCTTGTAGCCTGCGTCCAGCCTGCCTCCGAACCGGATGATGAAACCGAACATGTTTTGAAACAGGCTCTTGCAGACAAACTGCCTCAGTACATGATACCCGATTTCCTGGTCTTCACGCCGCCCTTCCCCCTGCTGCCCAGCGGCAAGGTGGACCGCAAAGCGGTGCTCCGCGACATGGGTCCGTTGCAGGCGCGAACCGAAGAGAGCGCCTTTGTGGCGCCCCAAACGGAAACAGAGAAGAAGCTGGCGGAAATCTGGGCGGACCTGCTTTTGCTGGAACGGGTGGGCGTCAACAATCATTTCTTCAGGTCTGGCGGTCACTCCCTGCTGGCGACCCGCGCAGTCTCCAGGATTCGCGACGCCTTTGGATCGGCCCCGCCCCTGCGAATCTTCTTCGAAAAACCCACCGTTGGCGACATGGCGGCCTGGCTGGACAAGGCCCTCACAGAAGAGCAATTCGCCATGAAGGCGGTTCCTCGGGACCAAGGCCCCATCCCGGCCTCCTTCGCCCAGGCTCGCCTGTGGTTTATCGACCAGTTTCAACCCGGCAGTTCCGCCTACAATCTGCCCCTGCTCTTCCGCTTCACCGGCCCGCTGAATGTGGAAGCCCTGAAGCAGGCCGTGAACGGTATAATTGAGCGCCATGAACCCCTGCGCACCCTGTTCGCCAGCAGAGGCGGCGCGCCGGTGCAAATCATTACGGCGCCCTATGTTGTACAACTCCAAGCGGAAGAGGTTGAGGCCAACGCGCTGCAAACCCTGGCGGCCCAGTTCGCCCACGAGCCTTTTAACCTGTCAGAGGGTCCCCTGTTCCGCTGTCGATTGTTGAAAACCAGCGAAACCGATCATCTCCTGATCATGGTCTTCCACCATATTATTTTCGACGGCTGGTCTGGCGAATTGTTTATGAAGGAGCTGGCCCAACGCTACAACGCCGCTTCAGCCGGGGAACCCGTTTCCCAAGAGCCGCTCCCCCTGCAATACGCCGATTACGCGGTCTGGCAACGGGCATGGTTGGAAGGCGAGCGATCCCGGAAGCAGCTTCAATTCTGGAGCAACCATTTAGGGGACGCCCCACAAC
>JBNKOV010000631.1:0-3843 GCA_050294955.1 Holophagae bacterium | reverse complement strand
CACGGCGATATAGGATTTGTGGGGACGGCGCCAGTTCCATCAATTTATTGAAATCCCTCAACGCGGCCTCATAGTCCTTCTCATTAAAAGCGAGAGATCCACGATTCATAAAGGCGGTGGCATAGGTGGGGTCTGCCGCTACGGCCTGATCGAAATAGGAACGGGCGGCTTGCAGATCTTCATTCCTATTGTAAAGAATGCCCAAGTTAATGAGTGCTTCTTTCCTTTTGGGTTCCAGATCCAGGCATTTGCTGTAGTCGTCCATCGCTCGTTCAACGGAGCCCTGGCCTTCCTGAGAAACGGCTCTATTGAACCATGCGTCGGCGTAATTGGGGTCTAGATTGATGGCCTGGGTGAAGAGATTAATGGCTTTATCATGTTGATTCTGCTTTTGATAGACCAGGCCGCAGTTGTTCTGAGCCAACGGGTATTGTGGATCTAAACTCATGGCTTTTTCAAAGTCGGCAAGGGCTTTATCCAGCCGATTCATTTTGAGGTAAATGCCTCCCCGATTATTGAAAAGCGGGGCCTTTTCCGCGCCCAACTCAATGGCTTTGTTATAGTCAGCCAGAGCCGAGTCCAAATCGCCAACCCCTTGCAGGGCAAGCCCTCTCCAGGTCAAACCTTGAGGGTTGTCAGGTTCAAGGCTTAAAGCCTTGTTCAAATATTTCAGGGCTTCTTTTACTTGCTTCTCATGATACAGAGCCATGCCCAGGTTCAAGTTGGGCCTGGCTTTATCCGGGGATTTAGCCACAGAATCACGCCATAGTTCCACTTCGTTTTGCCACACAGAATTGCGCTGAATCGTTAAGCCAGAAAGCGAAAGGATCATGAGTATTAGCGGCATTTTAAAGGTTCCTGGACGAGTCACAGTCGCCAAACCCGTGGTGAGCAATAAGCAAAACCCGAACATGGGTAGGTACAGGCGATGTTCGAACATGACGTCAGGAAGAATAAACGATCCGGCCTCAACGCTTAACAAAAGAAAGAACCAGCACAAGGCGAAGCAGAGATGTTTGTGGTTGCGGTACAATTTCACCAGGGCGAAACCAACGCCTGCTAGAATGATCAGCCCAATAAACCACTTGACGCCAAAGAGATCGGAGATTGGAAAGTGGTGGTCCACATTTTGACCCACGGGTAACACCAGAAGACGCAAATAGGTCGCGGTAACCTGAACCTGGGACAACAGATAATCTATAGGGGATACGTGATTGGGATCCTGCACCTGCATGGCGTCTTTGTAGAGTGTGAGTGAAAGGAGCACCATCACCGGAATAATAAGCAGGCTGAGAGCGAATGGCGCATAAGCTTTCACCGGCCAGGGCCTTTGGTTTCTCAGGAAGAAAACCTCAACCATCCCCATGCAAATCGGCAGAGTGAAAGCGTTCTCCTTGGTGAACATGGCCAGAATTGTGAAGACTAGAGAAGCAGAACCCCATCTCAACACAAGTTTGGGATTTTCGGCCAACCGGGCCTTGATAAATAGGATGACCGCGCCGAGGTAGAAAAAGCCCACCATGGCGGTTGATCTTTGCCAGATATAAGTGACAGCCTGGGTTTGCAGTGGATGGGCCACAAAGACCAAACCGATAAAAAGGGCGATGCTTTTGCGATGCACTGTGATTTTGGGGTTGTCGCACAGGGGAGGGGACAGCAATTTGAAACCGAGAATTGCAGCAAGAGTTGAGGCCCCGAGATGGAAGATCAAATTCACGAGATGATAGCCAAACACATGCAGTCCATGAACTTCATAATTGGCTGCAAAGGTCAGAGCAACCAGAAATCTAGATGGATTGGAGCGCCATAAGGCGTTTAAATCAAAGAGAGAATGCATGTCGGGATTCTCTTTGATGAAGATGACGCTGTCAAAATTAAAGGGCGCCTGCAGGCTGTTGAGATAAATGACAAACCCAACAAACCAAATCGGTATAAGCCATTTTATAGGAAGAGAATGAAAAGAGGCTTTGCTTTTTATCGGTCCATTCTTCCTCTGATTTCTTTTGGCGCTCATACGGTGGGTCCCCTGTTGTGTTGGGTTTAGGAACTTCCAGAACATAGAAGATAGGGCCGTCGATGTCAAGAGCCATCAGGTCGAAAATAAGGATAGATTTTGACAAAGAATTTCGCCTGAGCAATTCTCCTTTGGCAAGGTTGGGGCGATTTTAATTGATCCCTTTCCCGCATTGAATACGCATGTAGAAAATAAGGGAACAAGGTTTCCTTGACGATGGAACTCGAAAATCCTAATCAGACTGGATCAACTCAAAGGAGTATAGGTTGAAATATATCATTCCTCTACTGGCTGTCATTTGTAACGCACAAGATTTTGCCCAAATGGAAAAGGCCTTGAAAGCCAATAACCTCAAAATGCGACAAAAAGCTTTAACGGGGCTTTTCTGGTTGCCTCATCTTCCTGTTAACGATGACTTTAGGTCTACCATTCAGATTCGAAATGACGATCCTGATCTGGAGTTGACGGTGAATCTCTTTTTTCGAAACCAGGGCGACGCCACTTTAGCCACTTTTCGCGATCAAGATGGTATCCAAAGAACAGATGCGCTTTGGGAGGCAACTATTGAACCGCTTGGCATTGCCGAAATTCAGCTCCTCGCTCTTGCAGGCGGCGCTCGCTCTACCTATGCCGCTGTGTTTACGCTATCATCGGTGGAGCCCGTAATTGGAACGGATCGGGTTGCCATTGAGAGTTCTTATTCATGGATGACAGGTGGTCAGGTGAAAAGTATTGCGGCAGCTGCGGCCACGAAGGGAACTGAAGCATTCAAAGCTAATATTGATCGAATGCCCACAGTCTGGTCTTCGGAGCCGAAATTCAGAGGGTTGGCTTTTTTGAACACCAATTTAGACTTGTCTTGTGATTGCGTCATCTTCCTTGTTGATTCAGATGGATCCGCGGTTGATCTTTTTGAAACAACCATACCACCTAACGAAAAATGGTTGGGGTTGATTACAGACCTTTTCCCCAGTCTTGATTTACTGATTTCCAACGGTCAGGGCCATGTTTTCGCTTTCTGCGATCAGGAGGTCTCTGCCACCGTGTTAACATTTCAGGGAAATGCTCTTGGGGCAGCTCCGGTTACCCGATTTCAATAGTAAGGCTTGGCCTTGCGGATGGAACCTTGGGCGCTTTTGGCCAGTTTTAGGGCTGACCAAAGGCGTTTAGGCCTACTTTTGTTATTTAATTAATTGCGCCACCTAACTTAGGTTATCCTGCGTATTTTTTCAGCCCTATCGGGTTCCGGAGTCTTTTCAAAAATTGGCCGACAGGTATTTTCAAAAGGCAAGTAAATCTCAATTTCCCACTCTTCAATGTACTTGTCATCCAAAGGGTAGGGATCAAAAGAATCTTTGTAATCATGCAAATAGAAGCCCCTGCTGTTTCGCGTTGGTTCGGCTATGCACAAGGGAGGCGCCAATTTGGCTTTTTCACAAACGGCAATCATGACATCACTGGCCAAATGGTGTTTGATATCTTGCCAATGATGTATTAGGGTTCGCTTCTGGGATTCTGTGGAAAAGAAAAATTGGACCGGCCCGATATCTTCATTTTTGAACCTTTTTTCGAGGGCTGTTTGCAAGTCAAGTGCGTAGGCCTTGGGTAGCCGTGAAGGAATAAAGTTACAAAAGGCCAAACTCTCAGCTTCCTCAATCGTAGCCAATAATTTTTGTATATGGTTCCTTCCACGGTTATTATTTTCCTCTTCTTTCAATTCTTTGAAGGATGCTTCCAGCTCTTCTACAATCTGCAAGTATACCTGTCTGTCTTTGGGGAACTCTTCTTCTATACATTTAAACAAGACTTCCTTAAACTCATTACTAATT
>JBNKOV010000630.1:0-3848 GCA_050294955.1 Holophagae bacterium | reverse complement strand
CCAGGAAAGCACGCCGGACACCGGCTTCTGTCTGCTCGGCTCGGCCAAGTCCAACATCGGCCACGCCGAGGCGGCGGCGGGCATCGCCGGTCTCACCAAGGTGCTGTTGCAGATGAAACATGGCCAGATTGCGCCATCTCTTCACTCCCAAACCCTGAACCCCTATATCGACTTTAAAGACGGGGCGCTTCGGGTGCCTCAGGAGTTGGAGCCCTGGAAGGCTCCGATTCGGGACGGAGTGGTTCAACCACTGCGCGGGGGCGTCAGCTCTTTTGGGGCTGGCGGCGCGAATGCACATATCATTGTGCAATCATGGCGGGCGCCCTTCAGTGTGGATTCCCATCCAGGCGAACAGGTGATCGTACTGTCGGCCCGGAGCCAGGATGTCTTAAAGCGCAACGCTGCGCGGCTACTAGCCATGTTAAACGAAAAACCCAATCCGTCCCTCCCAGACCTGGCTTATACGTTACAGATAGGCAGGCTTGCCCACGAATGCAGACTCGCTTTTACCGCTGGTTCCATCGGGCAAGTGAAAACTCGACTGACCGATTTCCTTGAGGGACGATCAGATGGATTATTTATAGGCGACACCCGAGAGCTTGAGGCGCGCATGCCCGGTGATGATCGGCTCGCCAGTTTGGCCCAAAGTTGGGTTTCTGGCGGTTTCAACAATTGGAGGGATTGTCATAAACAGCCTCGGAAAAAGACGCCGCTTCCAGCCTACGCCTTTGAGAAAATCTCTCATTGGATTCCCTTGGGCTCCGGTAAGGTCGGCACAATGCAATCTCTTCATCCCCTGGTGGATGAAAACGTATCCAAACTTGGAGATACAATTTTTAAAACCCGGCTGCGGGGGGACGCCTACTATCTGGATCATCATCGGGTGCAAGGTTCCAAGGTATTGCCGGGCGCGGCTTACCTGGAAATGGCGCTTGCTGCTGCGAAAGAGAGTGTTGAGCAAAAGATGGTCCAACTCAGGTCTGTGAATTGGGCGCAACCCATCACGTTGGCTGAAAAGGGCAATGTCTCCAAGGACGCCTTCATCAGCCTGAAAAAAGAAGAGGGATACGTCGCTTTCGAAGTCCAGACAAAGGAAGGCTCCAGGCAGGTTCGCCACGCCAGGGGTCGCCTGGTGGAAGCCGACATCCCAAGTGTTGCGCCCCTGGACTTGGATGCGCTTCGCGAGAGATGCGCCCAGACCATGTCAGCTACGGCGGTTTATTCCCTTTTCGAAAAGAATGGCATCCTATATGGCCCGGGCTTCCAGTGCATAAAAACCTTGCAGCGCGGCAAGGACGAAGCAGTTTCCCATCTCGAACTCCCCAAGTTCCTATCAGCCGATTTTGACCAGTACCAGCTTCATCCCTCAATTTTGGACGGCGCCCTGCAAACCGCTCTGGGATGTTTGGACCCGAATAGCGAGAACCTCTATCTTCCGTTCTCTATCGGGGCGCTCACCTTGCTCGCGCCCTTGACACCCCAATGCTGCGCCCATGCGAGGCGCGCAGAAAACCAGCCCAAAGGCTCTGATTCGGTCGTTCTGGATGTCACCGTATCGGATCTCAGTGGGCAGCCCCTGCTTGAGATCCGAGATTTCGCAATGCGGGTTCTAAAAACGACCAGGGATGTTGTGTATTTCAGGGAACAGTTGGAGCCTGCAGCCCAACCAGTCGCTCAAGTTCCAGAAGCGCTGCTGCTCTTTTCGCGCGACGCCCACTTAATTGATTTGCCAACTCTTATGAGAGTGAAACCCGGATCAGGATATAGTGTGACCGGTGATCAGGCCGAGGTTCGTCCAGGCAATAGAGCCGATTATGTTCGTCTGTTGGCTGCTATGGAGCACCTGCCAAAAACCATCGTCTTCCACTGGATGGAGGACCGATTTGATCCACAAGACCTGCAAGAATCACTGAATCGCGGGCCTCGCGCTCTGTGGGCGTTGACAAGCGCTTTGTTGGAACGAAGACCAAAGGATCGGATCCGCATTCTGTTCATGTACCGTGAGGACGAAAAAGGCTTTCCCATAGCTTCCGCGCTCAGCGCCATGGCCAAAACCATACGACAGGAAAACCCCAAACTGGAGTTGAGCGTCATCAGCATGGATGGGAACACCGATGCGCGAGAAGCACTGGTCCACGAATTGGCTGGGCAGGAGCCCATGGTCAGGCTGAAGGCGCGTCAAAGATTGATTCCGGCGCTTCGCCCCTTCCAGCCTGAATCCGGGTCTGGAGCCATCCGTCAGAACGGAACCTATATCATCACCGGCGGCGCGGGCGGATTGGGATTCATTTTTGCCCAATGGCTAACTCAAAAGTTCAAGGCCAGGCTGATGTTGGTTGGGCGCTCTGCTCTCGCCAATCAACATCAGCGACAAATAGAGAGCCTTTGTACTGCGGGTTCTGAGGTTCATTATCTGCAGGCCGATGTCTCCAAAGCTGGAGATGTGGAACGCATGGTTTCGGAGACCCGTTCTCGCTTTGGTCCCATTCATGGCGTGATCCATTGCGCTGGTCTTATACGGGACGCATTTCTACTCAAGAAAACCCGAGAGGAGTTGGATGCGGTTATGGCGCCCAAGGTTGCTGGGGCCGTGAACCTGGACCAGAGTCTATCCAACGAGCCGCTTGATTTCTTTGTGATGTGTTCCTCCATTGCAGCTCTTACAGGAAATGTGGGACAGCTTGATTATGCCTACGCCAATGCATTTATGGATCGGTTTTCGGCCTGGCGTGAGGCCATGGGCAGACCAGGGAAGACCCTGTCTATTAACTGGCCGTTGTGGGGCGAAGGCGGCATGAAGGTGGATGATCGGACCCAAGCATGGATTTCCCAGCACATGGGCATGCAACCTCTTGAAACCGCTGCTGGTTTGGAAGCGTTGCTGGTTGGATTGAGCGGTGAGGCGAGTCAATTCTTGGTTGTTCAGGGAGACCCCGGTCGTCTGCGCGCCTCGTTGGAGCCGTCTCGTCCCAAAGCTGCTGCCCGGCCCAAAACTCAGAAAAGAAAATCCAGTATCGATTTCGAGGCGCTGGCCGAGACCTTCCTGAAGCAGGTTCTTTCTCAGGAGATCCAACTGCCGCCCGAGAAAATCCATGCCCGGGACCCTCTTGACCAATATGGCATCGACTCTATCATGATCATGAACATGTCGGACACCATGGAGGCGGCTTTTGGCGAACTCTCTAAAACACTGCTGTTTGAATATCAGACCATAGCGGAGTTGGCGGAGTATTTTGGCTCGGAACACCAGGACGCTCTAAGAGAGATTTTCTCAGATCGTTTGGATGAAGCAAGGGCGGAAGAGACCCTTGAAAAGGCCCCTGAGGCGTCATTGCAGGCTAAAAGCCAGAACCTGGGGTATGCTTCTGACTCTGAAGAGGTTGCGATTATCGGTATCGCGGGCCGGTTCCCGAAAGCAGAGAACCTGGATCAGTTCTGGGAAAATCTCAAATTGGGACGGGATTGTATCAGTGAGATACCCGATGATCGCTGGGACCATGATCAGTATTACCATCCCGAACCGGGAACCCCGGGAAAAACTTTTAGCAAGTGGGGCGGGTTCCTGGACGATGTAGACGCCTTTGATCCGCTCTTCTTCAATATCACGCCCAATGAGGCTGTGCTCATGACCCCGGAGGAGCGCCTCTTCCTGCAGACCACGTGGCACACCCTTGAAAACGCAGGCGTTGTCCGGGCAGATCTGGCTGATATGACCGTGGGCGTGTACGTGGGAGTTATGTGGGGACACTACCAGTTATTTGCAGCGGAGGCTGCGTTGTCTGGGCCATCTCCGGCTACATCTAATTCCTATGCTTCTATTGCCAATCGCGTATCCTACTTCTTCAATT
>JBNKOV010000629.1:0-3853 GCA_050294955.1 Holophagae bacterium | reverse complement strand
CATCCCCGCGTGTGCGGGGAACACTTCAACGAATTCACCTTGCTGGCGATTCAACTCGGTTCATACCCGCGTGTGCGGGGAACACTTTGTTCTCAGGGGCAGGAACACTAACAAGAGCGGTTCATCCCCGCGTGTGCGGGGAACACTCTTCCTTTTATCCTATCTTATTTCAGAGATTTGTGCAAATGTACATTTGGGGCCAACTTTTCTCGTTTCTCGATGGTTCTTTTTTCTTTGCACTTTTTCTCCCTTTTTGGCGGGGGTTTCCGGGTTGGTTTCTGCCTGGGTTTGGTTAAAAGGTCAGGGATGGGGCGTAGTCTGGGTCCTGGTATTCGTAGAGTTGGATGTTTCCTCCTACGGTCAGGTGGTGACCCAATAAGAAGGCCAGGCCTGCTGGGGCGGCAAGGAAGAGGTGGATTTTGTCCGGATGGGTTTCGTTGCGAATCTCACGGATCCTTTTTACGACAGATTCCACCAGACCCGCCGCCATGGCGTTGTCTTCCACTACCTTACGGTCCGCCTCAGCTCTTGGTCGGAATTTCAGCCAGGTCGCCCAGTTAGTCTCGGTTTTCTTCATGTAATGGGAGGCGTCGGATTCGATGTCATGGGTGAAGGACAAAGTTACCAACAAATCACCCTCCTTCTCCGGTCCCCTCTCCAGCTCCATTTCAGGGTTTGTGGATTTTGGGTCTACCCTTGTACTCCATGTTTCGTCCAAGCCGGTGGCGTAATTGAACTGGGTCATGCTGGCCTGGAACCTTGTGGATGGGCCAAAAACGTTACCCAGCCCAAACCAGATACTCAACCAGGCCTGTCCGGTGAAATGGACGGGGTAATCTGGGTCAAGGTCCTCCATGGTCTGAAGTTTTAAAAGCTCCGGTTTGATTTTCTCCAACCAGGCCTCGGGGTAGCTGGCTTGCCTGGTCTTCCTCTCCCCGCCATTGAACCAGCTAGCGAGATCGACCACCTTGATACAGCCCTCTTTTGGCTGTAAAGTTTGGTGGACGGTATTGATGTGGATGATCTGATTCTTGGTGGGGAAGATATCCATATCTTTCTGCTTTGAGTAGAGAGCGGGCACAGCCCATTGTGCGGAACCCATGAATTCCAGCTTCATGGCCATTCGGGCCTCATTAACCGCAATGTCAAGAGGTTCTCGCAAGGCTAATCTCTGGTAGAGGCTTTTGGCAAAGGTGAACGCCGGTTCCACGCCAATAGCGTATTGCATGGCGATGACAGCGGGAATGCCGGAGAGGGCCAGGGAATTGGCGACGCCGTTGAAATGGTTGAAAGCCTTTCCTTCCTCCGGCGTTTCGTAATTCCCACCGCTGCAAGATACAATGGCGGCGAGGCGGATATGACCCCGGTCCACAAGCACATGAGCCAAATCTTCGGCTGGAACCAATTGGGCTTTTCCAGCCTCATCTTCGAAGGCCAGGCCCCAATCGCCCTTATGGGGTCCGCCATGTCCTGTGAAATGAAAAACGTGGTAGTCGTGGTCAAGCAATTCCTTCCTGAGGTTCAAGAGGGTTGGCTTTTCCAGAAACGCCACTTCAATTTGATGGTGGGCCAACGCTTCCTGGATGTCATTTCGGGCCTTATCTACATCGAACCGAGGTAGGTCGGAGGGTTGAGAGATCACCGACAGGACCTTGAGTTTGGGCAGAGGTTCAAAAACGGGCGGGGATTTGGAGATTTCCATAGACCTGATTAGGGTTCGCCGTCGCCGGATACAGAATGGCACATTGTTTTCACGCTCTCGCATTAATTCCCAGGGCAATCGAGTTAGCTTTTGCACGCTGGGGTCTTTGGGATCCAATTGAAGATAAATTCGCAGGATGTCTTCCTTATCCAACTTGCCCAGGGTTTTCTGAAACCGGTCCATGACCGGTCCGTGGAACACGGCGTCGAAGAGGGCCATGCCCAACTGCCTCTGGCCCCATTGCGTGATATCCACTGTTTTGTAATGCTCGTCGTGGAGCCTTTCCGGTTTTTTGTTGAGGATAATGCCTAACTTCGGCATGATCTCCTCGAATTGCTGGATGGTAAAGGGCAGTTCCAGATCCTCGCGGGCCTCTCCCACAGGGGAGCGCATGATCAATGGGTATTTCCCATTTTGTTCTTTTCCAATGATTAGCGTGATTTCGTATGTCTGGCTCATGATGCTTCTCCCAATACAGCCTTGATTTGCCGGACTTTATCTTTCTGTTTTTTGGCCAGTTTGCCCGACCAGTTATCCGATGCGACGTAGTATTGCTGCAGGGCTTTTGCGATGACCAAAGCGTCTGGTCCCTGTTCTTGCGCAAGCCTGGCCAGCCAGCTACCGGCTCGCTCTATGGGGTTGGGCGCGTCTTCCAGGTCTTCCTTGAGTTGTCGCTCTAAAGGAGAGAGCTGGGCGCGTTCTTCCTCCTTTTCCCGCTCGGCCTTTCTTTTGGCTTCCCAAACTTCCCATTGTTGCCGGGTGCGTCTCGGGAACAGGTCGTGATCCTTCTCGCCCGTGTAGGGGTCGTAGGGCAAAAGGACGCGTTTGAAATCGCCCATGGTTCTACCCTTCTTTTCCAAGAATGATCCGAGTTCCATGTAGTCAAGAGATCCAGGCAAACCGGGCGCTTTTTGCGGATTAGCCATGGCGAGCAATTGGACCATTTGCTCGCTCTGCTCCCAGGGCTGGTTTGTTTTTTTCTCTACGGCCTCATCCCAGAATCGGTTCATCTCTGTCTGGAAATGGGCTATCAGATCCGCCTGATCGGGAACCGGGTTGCTGGGATTATTTGGCTTGATTCCTTTCCAAGATTCAGGATCAATAGATATACTCACTTGGCCCAATCCAAAGGGTTTCCCCATACCCAAGCCATGGCGCAGGTTTTGCTTTCCACCCCAGGTGATGGCCCATAACAGGGCGCCCAGTTCGAAGCGGTTCAAGTTATGAACCCTCAATCGCCCTTTAAATACGGAGCCCTTTTGCAGGGGGTGCATGATAACTTTGATCCGATTATTATCTTTTCCCTTTTTCTTCCTGGCCTCATGTCCCAATTTGTGCCTGGTTTGCAGACCACCAATTGTGGGCCTGGCGGGATAGCGCTTCCAACCACGAACCTCGGCGTCGGAATCCATGAGTGTGTTGTAACGGTCACCCTTCAACAACCCACGGTCACAATGAGGCTGCTCTATATAGGCTGGGTAATAGGATGGTTTGGGGCTATTTAAAACCGTGGGTGGCTGCTTATCCAAAATGGGTTTCCCTTCAAGGCAGGCCATGCCAAAACTCACCCGGCTCTTCAAGCCCCTGTCATTGTCATTGATCATGCCGAACATCAGTTCGGGAAGATCTCGAAATTTGGAGTCGCGGTGTCCATGGTGCGTTTTTTCAATGGCCTGGCCAATGGTTTGTTCGTAGGCGAGGCGGAACATGAGAGCGAGGCCGATATTGGTTGGATAACCCGCTTGTTCCAGGTAGAAAACAGGGACGCCGAGATGGATATGAAAGCGTTTTTGCCAAAATTTCCATTCATCAGTGTCCTGGTGGACATGGAGGAAGGCGCGAATGACCCGCCCTTCTACCTCTATTGGCGTTTTCTCATTATAGAAAATGAACTCGAGGTATTTTGGCCTGGCCCTCTTTTTCCTTGGGCCGGGACTTTTGAACCCGCCGCTTCTTACATTATTGGTCTGGGGCTGTCCAGTAAATACCAGTCGGCCCGATTTGGAACCCTTCCCCAAATTGCCCGCCTTCTGCCACTCTGGCGTTGCGCTGGTGCTTTTCTTATAAGTCTTTCGGGGATTCGGCATGTCGAATTTCACATCGAGGTTTTTGCCCCAAATCTTGTACTTATCCGGTGATTTCTGTTCTTTT
>JBNKOV010000628.1:0-3853 GCA_050294955.1 Holophagae bacterium | reverse complement strand
CATGCAGTTCGGGCCCAGAACGCGCATGCCGCTCTCACGAGCAATGTCCATAATCCGATCCTGAGCAGCCCTGCCGCCCGCCGAAACCTCGGCGAAACCCGACGAGATAATGACCGCTGTTTTCACGCCCACGGCAGCGCAGGAAACCATCACCGCCTCCACCCTGCTGGCAGGAACCGCAACAACTGCAAGGTCTATGGGTTCAGGCACATCTTCAATGGATCGCCATACCCGCAGCCCCATTAACTCGTCTGCGACTGGGTTAACCGGATAGATATTGCCTTTAAAACCTCGACCCGTCAAATTGGCGAGCAGCGCCGCCCCAATCGAGTCTTTTTTGCGTGAAGCGCCAATAATCGCAACGGTTTTGGGCTGAAGCAACGGCGTAATGCTCTCCGCTGTTTTAGGAATATCAACGTTCATATTTTTCACCCTTTCTTTTGCTGAAGGTGGAATCGGAACCAGGCAGTGGATCTCGCGGGAGCATCTTAGCATGGTTGGTGAAAACCCCATTGGCTCAGGTTTCACCAAAAGATGACCCAGCAGTCTATTTTATACCAGGCAGCTCAAATTTCAACTGCTCTTATGGTGGCATAAGCTTAAAATGGGGGTGTTGGTCAACGGCCAGGCATGGATCCGGTTTTTCAATGCCGCGACGCAACATGAATCCTTCAGTTCCGTTGAGTTGATTTCATTTAATTTCGTGATAATATTAGGAGACGCAGGTAGAAGACGCCACAAGAGTTACATGGAAACGGCGTCTTGGATAGGATGGAGCAACATGAGACGGTCGGGTTTTACCAGTTCGTGGACTGGACGAAAAAGAGCGATTCTATTGCCTACTTCGGGTGGGCAGCCCTATACTTTGCAGGGAATTGCAACCGTAGTTGGGAGATCCCACACCGTGGATTTCCGACTGGATCATCATTCGGTGTCAAGGCATCACGCAATTATATCCCAGCATGCGGATCGATTTGAGATAGAGGACATGGACAGTTCCAACGGGACTTTTGTCAACCAGGAGAAGGTGAGCGAGCGCACCACTTTGCAAAATGGCGATATCGTAGGTTTCGGCAGCGCAACCTTCCAATTTCAGATCCAGACCCAAGAAGAAAGCGAAGAAGGCGTTCAAGGGTGAAGGATCATTTCTTATTCAGTCATCACGATGACCTGGATCAGATGGTGCAACTGGGAATAGAGAATTTCGAAAGCCTTGGCGTTCTTCTTATTTCCGGAGAGTCTGGAACGGGAAAGAGCGATCTTGCCGCTAAAATTCACAAACAGTCTTCGGTTCACCACAATAGCTACCTTTCACAGGACGCGGCTGGTCTAGCCAACAACCGCTTTGAAAGCCAGATGTTTGGACATGCTCGCGGGGCTTTCAGCAGCGCTGTCAACGCCCATGCAGGCTTATTGGAAGTGGTGGGCCGCGGCACCTTGTGCATCGAAAGTTTGGAAGATCTCACCCTTGAGAATCAGGCTCGGATGTTGAGATTTCTGGAGTCCAACCAGTACCGGCCTGTTGGCGCGACTCTTGAGCGTCAATTCAAGGGCCGGCTCATATTCACCTCTCGCAACTCGCCACGGAAGCTTATGGAAATGGGCGCTTTGCGATCCGATTTCTTCTACCGCATCTCTCAATTTGAGATCAAGCTGCCTCCCTTGCACAAACGACCCCTGGACTTTGATTCCATCTTTCGCGTCCTGGTAAGCCGCATCCGAAATGAAGTTTCCATCCCTTTGCGTGTGCCAGCAGACGAGGAAATGGACCTGTTGCGAGGCCAACCCATAGAAGGCAACTATCACGGATTGCGAAACCTGCTTCAACAAGCCATGATTCAGGGACGCCCCTTGGACCAGACTCAGGCATTTGAGGGACGCGAGCCGTCCTTTGAAGGTCTGCCAGACGCCGGATCTCTAAAAGCCGATCTTCAAATTCTGGAAGCGCAGCTCCTTGCCCGCGCGCTGAAAGAGCACCCTCATTCCAGAAAAAGCCTGGCGCGCCATCTCGGCATATCGCTGCGCAGTTTAATGTACAAGCTGAAGGACCACGGGCTATCCTAAGGCCAGCTCACGCAAGTAAATCTAAAATTTGGGTTTGTGCGTCTAAAGTTCTCTTCAGGTTCCCGGTTTGGACTTCCTGAATTTGCAGAGCAATGTCAAAAGGCGAGGCTGTTTCCAAGGAACTCTCAACCTGAGGGCGAGCCTGCTGCGAAGATGACAGTGAAACAGAGGCCAGGGATGGTGCGCTTCCAATACCTTGAATCATAAGAACCCTCCTCATCTCTATTATGGGGCAATCTTGGAAAATTGGCCAGGAAATTTGCGATCAAGGACACACATACCCCATGGTTCGGGCCTTTAATCCCCTTCTTCCCAGCTTGATATCTATCTTTCTACAATCCCCCCCGAACTTGAGGCCGGAGGTCTGGTAGCGAAGCAGGTATTGGGTTCTCAACTCAGTGGCGATCTCCCCAAGAGCGTCATAGAGATCAAGGGACGTTTTCACGTGATAAAAAGCGCCGCCCGTCTGCTCTACCAACTGCTCTAAAACATCTGGCGCGTCCTCCTCGTCCTTGTCGGGCCGGTGCAGTTTGACCACATACACCCGCACCTCCGACTGGCGGGCAAAGTTCAATGTGTCCTCCAAAGCATAGGTGCTGCGATTGTCCTCGCCGTCTGTAAACACGACAAGCGCCCTGCGTCCTTTAACGCCCCCAAAGAAATGGAGCGCGCCCGCAATGCTGTCGTATATCCCAGAACCCAGAATCTCCGAGGTTTCCGCCTCTTGGGCCACCCTTTGCAAGCCCAAAAACAGGTCTCGGTGATCGTTGGTGAAAGGCACTAACATCCTGGGTCTATTCTGGAAAACCATAATGCCCGCCCGGTCGCCCGGCCCGATAAAACTGTCGATCATCTCCTTGCTCCCTTTCAGAATAGGCGAAATGGAAATGAACATGGAGCGCGAAACATCGGTAAGAAAGATCAGGTTGACCGGGAGATTGCGAGCCACCTCAAAGTGTTGAATAACTTGAGGTTTCCCGTCCTCAAGCACGGTAAAATCGTCCTTCTTCAAATCCAGGACGGCCTTTTGATCTAAATCGGAAACGCCCACAAGCAGCTCCACTTCCCGCACCTGCAACGACTCCACAATGCCCTCGTTGTTGAAAAGCACCGTATCCCATGCTGTTTCGCCATTGCTTAAATGAGCGGAGGCCTTTAATAGAAAAGGCCCTTCGCCGCTGGGGATGGGGATGGGCGCGTTGAAGGGTTCGTCAAAAATGGTTGCTGCGAGCTGGTCCCCCAGAAAGAAGTCCACTCGATCCAGCTTCCGGTCCGGCGGTGTCTGCACTTCGGCGCGAGCCATGACAGCGCCCTTGTAGAACCGACCTTCCACCGGTTCCAAAAGGCGGACGGAAAAGGCATAAGGCCCCTGATTCAGCTTAAGCTCATCCCTTGCGAGCAAATAACCATCGCCATCAAGGGCTTCAGCCCGAAGCATCCTCATGCGCGGGCCGTTTAAATTCAAGGTCACCTTATAGGGTGGTTTCGCTTTTTCCGCCACCGGTTTGCCGTCCAGCAGAAACCGCACCCGAGCAATGCCCTCCCCCAGGGTTCGCGCTTCAATCTTCGCTTTATTCACCATGAGATAATCCCCAGGCGGTATAATTCTAATACTATGGGAAGACAGGGGATAATTGGGAAGCTCTGGAAGCGCCTGAGCCCTATTCTGGTGATAGGGGCCGGCCGTGAAGGATTGGGTGAGATGTTGGGCCAGATTTCCATCACAGTCGTAGAGTTCCAGCTTCAGGGTATAGACGCCCGGCTTTAAAAAACGTTCGAAAACCAGCCA
>JBNKOV010000627.1:0-3856 GCA_050294955.1 Holophagae bacterium | reverse complement strand
GAGGACGCGTTTCCACAACACAAGGTCCAAGTGGATAGACTCAAGGACACGTTTCCACAACACAAGGTCCAAGTGGATAGACCCAAGGACGCGTTTCCACAACACAAGGTCCGAGATGACCAACACGAGGAAATGTTTCCTCAACACAAGGTCAGAGAAGCACAACCCGGGGCAAAACTTCCTCAAGACAAGGAATAAGGAAAAAAAGAAAGATCAATCGGCACCAAACACGAGAAAATCAATTCTCTAAAAGCCTAAATTTAATAGGTATACTAGAAAATTCAAAATACAAACCGTGCAAAAATGAACACCCTAATTCAAAAATGAACCGGCAGCCCTGAAGAACCCAAACCCGCAAAAATAATCTCGACCAGGAACCTGGCTTGGTTTCACCACGGGAACGTGAAACAATCCTAAATTTTCTCAAAAAATCTCTCCACAGCGACACAAAGACAAAGCACACGATTAAAATGCCTTATAAGCACTCAGCACGCTCCGACCTCACCTTTATTAATAAAATCTTTCCAAAAAATCAAACTTTACACCGTTAGATCGCATATGTTAATCATATGGGAAACACCAACTGGCCCAAATCCATGCGTCGGAACCGTGTTTTCCCAAAGCGCCTCGCCCCATATTGTAAAAATCCAGGCTAGGAGAAGCGCAACCGATTCATAGACATCCGTAACCCGCGCACCCTCGTAACGACCATGGAAAGGAGATCAAAATGGCAATTGGATTCAGCAAACTCGTGCATTTCACCGAGCGCATGACAAAAGCGGCCAAGGACCCCGAAATGACGGAAGCATTGAGCTGGTTCGGCATGAATCCCACTCGAATCATGGAAGTTGAGGACGCCCTTCAAACCTGCAAAAAAGCCAGGGAAGAAGGGGCGGCGCTCCTTGCGGCCCGGAAAAGCATCAACAAACAAAAAAGGGCAGCCCTGGATCGCGCCTTAAAAGCCTCCAGCAGCCTTGGATTCTGCATCCGCAAACTCTTCCCCAACTCCCCCTACCGCAGCATGTTAAATATGCAAACCCGCTATGCCGCCGATCAAGCGCCGGAACCGAAAGACGCCTCCGAAGAGAGGCCAATCACTCCCGCGGGAAAGAAGCCAGGGACCCGAAACCGATCCGAAGCAGCCTACAAACTCCTCCTACCGCAAACCTTCAACAATCTTCAAAACCTGCCAGAGGAGAACCGCAACCGGTTGACCCAATTTGGCTGGGACGAACAACGAATCGCCCATGGGAAGGAGCTGGTGCAGGCCTATCTTAAAGCCTGTAAAGACAGTGAACAAGCGGATGTCGCCTACAAACAGCACATGAAGCAAACAAAGGAGCGGGTCGATGAATTGTTAAAAACCTATAGGGTCTTTTCCAAGCAGATCCGAAGAAATGCAGACCGCTACCCCCACCTCAACCGTCACCTGCTCCAAATCACCCAGCCTCTCTCAACGCCCTCGCGCAAGACAGCCAAAAATCACGAATCAAACGGCTTAGAAGAGACGAAGCAGTCGGAGTCCGCGAAAATAAACAAGAAGGAAGCCAAAATGAAAAAGAAGCGCCAAACCCATCCTTCCTCCAGCCCGCCCGCCCAGGCTCAAACACCGCCCAAGCTCCCGCCCCCTGGCCAAATCTACGACGCCATTGCTGAAGACGAGGCCCTCGCCATTCAAGACAGCATGGATCATTTGCGCAACATGGAAACCCTCAGCACCACCGCCTTGGGCGTGGCATTGGAACAAATGGAAAGTGACGGCCAAGATCAATCCTATGAGACTGTTATAAAAGAGGCCAAGAGCATGATCGAGAAAACCAGAGACGAGACAAAAACCCAGGATTGATCCCAAGACATAGGCCTTTCTCAGGCGCCACGGCGCTGATAACGAGGGAACCCCCTGCAAAGAAAAGGCCGAGAATAGCCCACAACGCCCGATAGCCATCAGGGCGTCCCCAATTCTCCATTACATGGAATGCGCGCCCTGTACGCTCAAATGAGACGTCAATCAGACCCCGTGACCTCACCATCACAACCCACGCCCAAAGTGGTTGTCCTGGCTTTTTTTACTAAAGCAAATGGTTAATTCCCTTATTTTTCGTAGGAAGGACCACAACGAGTTCCGGCTCACGCCGCGTTAACCCCCGCTATGATCGGCCCGGCTTAGCACAGCAGCGACCGATGCAATGGTTTTTTCCACATCCCGTTCGCTGGTTCGCCAGTTCACCACACTAACGCGCATAGCGCGACGGCCCTGCCAGGTCGTCCCAGAGAAAAACGCAACACCGGCTTTGTTAATCCGCTCTATGGTTTCGTCGGTAAAGAGATCGTTCTCCACACGGGAAGCGTTTGGCCTATGGAACCGCACCAGGCCTTGGTTCAGGGTAGGTTTGACCAGAATATCGACCCCATCCAAAGCCCCAATCCCCTCCACCAGAGCCAGGCAATGCGTGCAACACCGGTCCACCAGCGCCTCCACCCCTTCCTGGCCAAGCTCCATCAGGGCCGCGTAGACCGGAACGCCTCTCGCCCTTCTCGACCATTCCGGCGTCCAGTCCAACTGGTCCCGAAAGCCCTCCTTTTCGGAAAGATAGGGCGCGGTCAATTTCATAGCGGCTCTATGAGACTCAGCGTCTCGCACCAGGGCCACGCCGCAATCAAACGGCACATTCAGCCATTTATGCCCATCGGTGGCCCAACTGTCCGCCTTTTCAACACCTGCAAGCAAATGTCTCTTAGACCGGCTGGCGCGAGCGAAAAGTCCAAAAGCGCCATCAACATGAACCCAGGCGCCTGCCTCATGAGCCGCCGGAATGAGGGTGTCGAAAGGATCATAAGCGCCCGCGTTGAGATCAGCCGCGTTCAACGATACAATAGCAGGGCCTTTCGTTTTTTCAAGAGATTGAACAAGGGCGGAAAGCAGAATCTGTCCTTGATCGTTGGTTTGAACCGGAACAACAGCGTTGCTGCCAAACCCAAGGAAACGAGCCGCTCTGATCACCGAACCATGGCGCTCAGCATTCACAAGAACCGTTATAGGCGGCGCTCCAAATAAGCCTTGAGCCTCTACATCCCAGCCGATCCTCTTAAGAACCCCGTGACGGGCTGCCGCCAACGCCGTCATATGAGCGAGTTGACAACCCGTGGTGAAGGCAAACGAGGATGATCTGGGCAGATCGAGCAGTTCCAGGAGCCAATGCCCCGCCACGTCTTCTATCACCGACGCCAAGGGTCCACAGGAATAAAGAGCCGCATTCTGATCCCAAGTGGAAACAAGCCAGTCAGCGGCAAGCGCCGATTCAAGGGAACCCCCGATCACCCAAGCGAAAAAGCGCGGACCGGCGCTTGCCAGCAAACCCGCTTCCCCGTGTTGAGTCAAGAATTGAACCACCTCATGAGCCGACCTCCCTGATTGGGGCAAGGGAAGGGAAAAACGCCGCCGGAAACTTTCGGGATCGATTTCGGCCAACACCTTCCGAGTGTCGAGATTGGCGAGCCAATTTTTGGCGGCATGAAATGCATGATCTAGCGCTTCTGTCATAGAAACCTCCCTGGGCTTAATCAGTGCCCGTATGTAGAATATAGGACGTGAGCGCCCTGCTGCTGGCCATTTTCGGAACTGAATGTCAAAACCCAAAAGTAGGCAAACGAGACGGGGACATCAGATAGTTATGCCCCGTAACCCATCCAGATCCCAATTGGCGTCATGGGGCATGTTTCCACCTGCCCACGGTTCCCAATCTATGGCGATCTTCCAAATCGCAGGCATGGTTTATCCCATCTCACCATCGCTCGGGCATCCTGGGTTTGGGTCGGCTTCCCATCTTTGAAATCGCTGGTCATCTTTAATCAAACG
>JBNKOV010000626.1:0-3858 GCA_050294955.1 Holophagae bacterium | reverse complement strand
GCCTCATTTTATTTCAGAGGATGGAATACCCGTCGGTCGAGTGGACGCCTTCGCCATGTCTAAAAGCGCATGATGAAACCTGGATCATTGAGGTGCGTAAGGGCGGTAACGGATTGACCGAACCGCCCCAAAAAACCCTTAAAATTTCTTGGATACTTCAAAGGTTACAAAACTGGGAGAAGCAGGCGCTCCCAACAGTTCGGTTTTGTCGGACCTGTTTGCGTTTGTCCAACTTAGTTTAAAGGACAGCTCCTGCTCGGGGATGACATAACCTGCGGCCATATCCAAATAGAAGGTGTCCCGAAGTGTGCCTGACCAACGACCGGAGAGGTAGTCGTAAGTATTGTTTTTCCGGCCACCCGCTGTGAAGAATGTATTTTCCCAGGGAAGATCTTTCAAGGTGAATGAAGCCTTGTATTTCATCTCAGGGGTGTTAAAAGGGATATCGGGAATAGCAGTGGTATTGTCAAAAGTCTTCAGGTCTGAGTAGCCGACACTCGCTTTAATGGTCAGATTGTCGTAAAACCAATCAAAACCAAGATCGAATCCTTCAATTTCTGCTTTGCCATAATTGAGGTAAGTGAACAACAAAGGACTGACAGCGCCAGGAGCAATGGGGTCATCGGCCGGGTTTACAGCAAAAGCAGTTGCACCATTGGCCACCAAGACCAATGGACTGATAAAATTATCATAATCCGATTGGTAGGCTACAGCCTCTAGAAGGAAGTTCTCCCCAAAGATGCCGCGGTACCCTACTTCCAGAGTCTCAACTTCTTCTGGACTTAGGGGGTCTACTTCAGATAACACATTGCCAGCAGGATCGGTTATGGTAAACCCATTGAGGTTGCCCCTAGCAATGCCGCCAAAAAAGTATAGGTGGGTTTCGATAATTTCTGGAGCCCGATAGGATGTCATGTAGTTGGCTCTCAAGTGGTGGTTTCCAGCTTGAAAAGTCACACCAAATTTAGGGCTGAACTGAGATTCAAACTCACTGAAATCGTCGTATCGACCAGCGGCGACAAATCGGAGCCGATCCTCCATTGTGCGATAGTCCAGTTGCAAGTATAAGCCAGTTTCATCTCTGGAAATATCGTTCAAATTGCCTGAAGCATCGGGGATGTCATCCAAAAAGGATCCTTCAGAACTGGGATCGTACTCACGATAGCTCGCACCCCCAATAATTTCAAGACTCTCCCATTGCCAGTTGGTCTGAAATTCATAATCAGTAAGGGTTGATTTATCGATAAATTTAGCTGCTTCTTGGGCCTGATCCAAAGATAATCCCAAGGCGAGACCGCCGGGCACATTTTGGATTGAATAGGTGTCTCCAGCATCTTCCTCTGTTCTGCTGACAGAGAAGAACCAATGATCCGCAGACGCCTTGAATTGATAGGTTTCAATTTCCCATCCCTCAATTCGGTTACGGCCCAAATTGGTTACGCCAAACCCATCGTTTTCAGACCAGCCGTAATTCAGGGACAAAGTCGCATAATCACCCTTGTAATAGCCAGTCAGTTCAAATTTTGAGGAAGTGACAGTGAAATCGTCCACAAGATCCTCTTCGTGGTAAGCCAATCCGGCGGCAATGGCGTCTTCAACAGACGATGCATTGGGATAGGATGTCTGGTTTTGACCTTGAACATCAAAAACGTTGGTTGACGCAAACTCGTCAGCGTCCAAATAGTGACCGGTAAGCTTGAAACCCCAACGATTGTCAAACTGCTTTGCCCAGCGAACTTGGGCGTCTACCAAATCCTGCTCGCCACCTTTCAAAGCAGCTGAAAAGCCATCTTCATCCCATGGATCTTTGGTGATAATATTCAATACGCCAGCCGTGGTATTGGGTCCATATAGAGCCCCAGCCGGACCAAGAACTAATTCCATGGCCTTAATATCCAGTGGGGATACAGAGGATAGACCACCCTGAGGAAGTCCTGCGCCTGGCAGGGTAGACAGCTTTCCATCCACCATAGACAACATGCGCGAGTTGAATGAGGAACTAAAACCCCGAGTTGATATCTTTTGCAGATTGATTCCACCGTTGGCAAAATCAATACCCTTCACCTGTGCAAGGGCTCCGGAAAAAGCCGTTGCAGGGGCTTGAAAGATCGTCTCTGCATCAACGACCTCAATCGTGGCTGGCGACTCCAACCGCTTCTCAGGCTTTCTGGAAGCAGTAACCACTTGCTCCACTACAATAGCAGTGCCTTCAACGGTTTTGTCATCTTTTGCTTTTTCGTTTTCCTGAGCAAAACCCCCCAGGCACAGAAATACTGTGGCGACCAGAACAGATCGCGAAATCATCCTAAACATCGATTGCCTCCTTCCGGGAAGCTGTCCGCCAATTCACGCCGACTCTATTGATTTAAGCGAGAACTGTGGGACAACCTCCCGGATATAAATTGAAAAATCAGGTTTTCCTGCTGAAAAGGATACAGCCGCCCGAAACGCAAAACGATGCAATCATTGCCCAACTTGCAGACACACTGGGGTTCTCCATCCCCGGAACAAACAAGTTCAAAACAAGATGACCGCCCAAACCAACGGCAGCCGCCAATCCCATGACCCCTGCTGGGATACGCCTCCTCAATAACACGCCAAACGTAATGGGCGCCACAGACGCGGCAGCCAGACCATACACGCCCTTTTGAGCAAAAAGTCCAACCAGACGCGGTGGATCCCAGGCAAATGCAAATGCCGTAAGACCCACGCCGACCAATACATATCGGGATAAATCCAACCCTTTTCGTTCGGCGTCAACGCTTTTACGAAAGGGTAGGTAGATGTCGTTTACAACCATGGCCGATAGAGCCACAAGTATTCCGTCCAGGGTTGACATGCCAGCAGCCAGCAAAGCTACCGAAATGAAGGCCTGAACGATCTTCCCCCATCCTGTTCCACTAAACTCATCTGCGATATAGGCGGCTACCACCTGATCCTGTGATGATACTTCCAAACCCTTCAAACGCGCAAAGAATCCCACAAACAACATCAATGTGAACACAGCCCCAACACTTAATGCTGAGACAAGGAAACGGTTCACATCCTTGTCATTCTTCAAATACAAGGTCTTGGTGAGAATATGGGGTTGCATCATGAGCGCAAAAGTAACGAGGAAGCTGCTTAGCAACACGGAGAAAAAATCGTAATAAAGGTTACTGGAGGAATTAAAAACCGACCCAAAATCCTTTGATACGGAATTCAAGCTGGTCAAAAATCCACCGTCAAAATATTTAAGCCCAGAGAAAAACAGAAACAGGGCAATGCACACCATGAGCGCGCCCTGCATCCCATTGGTGTAAGCATGGGCATAGGCTCCGCCCATGAGCACGTAACTGAACACAAAAAGCAGGATTAATATAAGCGAAACCTTGGTGGATATGCCAAATAGGGATGAACACAGAATAGCAGACCCCACCAATATGAGCACTACAAAGGTTATGCTTAAAAGATTAATAAAAGCAAAGAAGAGAGATAACCCACGACTTTGATAGCGACAATAAATCCAATGAGGGATTGTGAGAGCTTGATTGGCGTCCCCAATGCCCCTGAACCCTTTGGAAAGCAATATAAGAGCTGTGGCGATTCCAAGGTAGGCCGCCACCCCATAGTGCAACCAGGCCGCAAGTCCATGGGTGTAGACAAAACCGGGATTGATAAGGAAGGTGGCCGATGAAGCAATGGACGCCGCCATAGTTACGCCAACCAGAATAGGGCTCATATCCTTATTCCCAATGGAAAAACCCTTCAAACTTTTAGCTTTGCGGAGACCTATCATCGACAACCAGTAGGTTATGGCAATATATAGACCCATAAGGACATATTTAAATATATCACCCAATGCCAACCCCCTCATTT
>JBNKOV010000625.1:0-3863 GCA_050294955.1 Holophagae bacterium | reverse complement strand
TTTCTCAAACTGATCCGCGCTAAGGTCTTCATATGCATATTTCAACTTAGAATCACCTTTTGCCCTGGCCTGCTTAAGTTTGCAGGAATGGCCCAAGTATAGCATAGCTTCGATATACATCAAGATTTCGTTAGGGAAAAATTGGCGCCTGGTTATTGGGCGCCAGCAGGTTCCCAACTTTTGTGAGATCTGTGTTGTTCCTTTAAAAATCATCACCTTATCAGGCCATTATCTGCTAGAATAGCAGGCTGTTTGGGTTGAGCTGGGAGGCTTGAGATGAAAGTACTGGTAACGGGTAGCGCAGGTTTTATTGGGTTCCACGCCTCCATGGCGCTTTTTGAGGACGGTCACGAAGTTCTGGGCCTTGACAATCTGAACGACTACTACCTGCCCCAGCTCAAAGAAGCCCGAGTCGCTGAACTGGAGAAACGTGGTATTGCTTTTAAGAAGCTGGATCTCTGTCATTTGTCGGAACTGGAAGAGGTTTTCAAAACGTTCCGGCCCGATCGGGTCCTGCATCTCGCCGCTCAGGCTGGGGTTCGTTATTCCCTGGAGAATCCCCACGCCTATATCCAGTCCAACATTGTTGCGACCATGAATATTCTGGAATGTTGCAGACATAACGGCAAACCTCGCCTGGTCTATGCGTCTTCCAGTAGCGTTTATGGGGGTGTCAAGGAGCTGCCCTTCTCCGAAAACCAACGGGTCGATACCCCCATTTCCCTTTATGCGGCAACCAAAAAGTCCAATGAACTCATGGCGCATACCTACACTCATCTGTATGATATGCAGACCATTGGCCTGAGGTTCTTTACGGTCTATGGACCCTGGGGCAGACCGGATATGGCCATGTGGCTGTTCACCGACGCCATTTTACAGGGAAAGCCCATTAAGGTCTTCAATCACGGCGACATGTTCCGCGACTTTACCTTTATCACCGATATTGTGGCAGGCATTAACGGCAGCCTTTTTGTCGAGGATTTGGATCAATACGAGGTCTTCAATCTGGGCAATCACCGTTGTGAACGACTGATGACGCTCATTGAAACCATTGAGAAGAGTCTGGGCAGGGAAGCGGTCAAGACCTTCATGCCCATGCAGGACGGCGATGTGAAAGCCACCTACGCCAATATTGATCAGGCTCAGCAGAAATTGGGTTTCCAACCAGCAACCACGATTGAAGATGGGGTTCCCCGTTTTATCGAATGGTTTAAAGCGCATCCCCAGTTTCACGGCCAATAAAACCCGGCCCAGGTTTTTTTTAATTTAGGCTGTGGTTCGTTTAACCCCTTTGTTTGTAGGTTGGACCTTGTCTTGTGGAAATAGAGCATCGGCTTGGGCATGTTTTTCCTCGACTTGAGAATGTATTGCGGCGGCTTGGGAAAGTATGGCGGCGAGTTGGGAATGTTTTGCCTCGGCTTGAGCCAGTATTGCGGCGAGTTGTGCAAGTTTTTCCTCGGCTTGAGAATGTATTGCGGCGGCTTGTGCAAGTTTTTCCTCGGCTTGAGAATGTATTGCGGTGAGTTGTGAAAGTTTTTCCTCGGCTTGTGCAGGTATTGCGGCGAGTTGTGCAAGTTTTCCCTGTCTTGGATAAGTATTGCGGCGGCTTGTGCAAGTTTTTCGGTGGTCTGTGAAAGTGTAGCCCTGGCTTGTGCAGGTTTTTCCTCGACCTGGGCAGGCTTTCCACGTCCCGATCATGCGCTTCCTCGGCTCGGGTCGGTATTTTCTTGTTTTTGTTGAGCTGGCTCACAAAATAATCATTGTGGCTGCGCTTCTCAAATGGGAGAATTATATTGATATTGTGACCTGATGTGTTATGGGAGCGGATCATGACCTTGCTTTTTTTCTTTTTGGGGTTTTTCCCGGTTCAGGGAGAGACTGTCTCTTTGAATACGTCTTCGGAAAAGACCAGCGCTTTAAGAGTCCCCGGCCAGTTGAGACTCTCCAGTTTTCAATACTACGTGGACGAATATGAGCCCTATGTGGAGATTGTTGTGGAGCGAGTGCTGGGGACAGACGGCGCCCTGCGCGCGCAACTCTCTGCATTTGAGGCGGCTGGAGACGCTGAAGCGGGTTTTGATTTTGAGCCTGAAGACTTTAACGTAGACTTTCAAGACGGGGAAGCTGGTCCAAAAGTCTATTCCGTTCAGATCTACGATGATGATCTACTGGAAGGTCCGGAAACATTTCGGGTGACCTTATCTGGCAGCTCGGTGGTCTCGCCAGCGGAAGCCATTGTCACCATTCTAGACGATGAAGCGCTTCTGAATAGAGGGGTTCTGTCTTTTTCCGCATCCCGGTATTCCGTGGTGGAAGGGGAAGGCTCGGTTGAGGTGATTGTGGATCGCCTGGGCGGAACGGATGGTAGTCTGACGGCTGAGGTGTCGGTGGTTCCGGGTGGCGGTTCGGCAACCCCAGGCGATGATTTTGAAGATGGCCCGATGACGGTCTTTTTGGACAGTGGCGATGCCGGGCCTTTTGTTTTGGATATCCCCATTTATGACGACGATGAGCCCGAAGACCAGGAAGATTTTGTGATTCGTCTCAGCAGTCAGGACGCCGCTATTCTGGCGCCTCCTATACAGGCCACTGTAACTATTGAAGATAATGATGAGCCGCAGGATGCCGGGCGGCTTCAGTTCACCAGCGTTCAATTCGCTGCGGAAGAAGACAGTGGTTTTCTAACCGTTGAGGTTGTGCGGACGGGCGGCGATTCTGGCCCTTTGGAAGCCGTGCTTGAAACCATTCCCAACGGCTCGGCTACCCCCGATGAAGACTACACGGAAATCACGGAATCCTTCTCAATGCAAGACGGCGAAACAGGACCCTTGCTGTTCGATATCCCCATTTTTGACGATGATCTGGTGGAGGGTCCTGAGACCTTTGAGGCGGCGCTGGTTCATCCAGACGGAACGCCCATGAGCGGAACGCTTTCCCAGACTCTTGGGGTTATTTTGGACAACGATCTTCAGGCTCGCTCGGGAACCCTGAGGTTGTCCAATCATCACTACGCTGTGGATGAGGACGGGGGTTATCTGGAGATTTCGGTTGAGCGGGTTGGCGGCTCAGATGGTCCACTGGAGGCCTGGCTGGAGACCGAATCTATTTCGGCCACGCCAGGCGCGGATTATCAGGAATTGTCGGAACCTGTTTCGTTTCAAGATGGTGAAACAGGTCCCATCACTTTCAACGTTCCCATCCTCGACGATGACCTGGAAGAAGGGGATGAGGAATTTGTAATAGAGTTAAGCGAAATCAATGGCCAAATTCTGGCTCAGTCCATTGCCGTTATCTACGATGATGAAGCTGCTGACAACCCGGGAGAGCCGGTTTTTTCCACCGCGGAGTACTTCCTGCTGGAGTCGGATGGACCGGCAGTAGTTACCGTGTCCAGGGTGGACGGTTCCGAAGGTCCCTTGACCGTGAACCTGCACACCTACTTCATTGAGTCCGCCTCGCCCGGCGAGGATTATGAGGAGATCATTACCCCCATCCAATTTGCCGATGGGGAGACCGGCCCCGTCAATGTGGAGATCCCCATTTTCGACGACGACCGGGAGGAAGAGCCGGAAGCCTTCCTGGTTGTGCTCTTCGATCCCCTGGATTTTGAACTGGAATATCCCTACGACGCCTCCGCCGTCATTATTTTGGACAACGATTATCCCCAGCAAAAAGGGGAGATGGTTATTGCCTTTGAAGATTACGAAGTCTATGAAGACGAGGGCTTTGTAAACGTGGTCGTGGGTAGGATTGACGGGGATCTGGGCGAGTTTCGGGCGACGCTTGTGTCGGAAGGCGGTACTGCTACTCCCGGTGTGGATTACCAGCCCGTGTCTCAAGAGATCGTTTTTAAAGACGGCGAG